>CALMHE010000224.1 GCA_937863865.1 uncultured Anaerolineaceae bacterium
CCCTTGGGATCGTGTCTTGGAGAGTTCAGCCTCGCCCCTACCACATGGTACGCAGCGCGGTGCCCGACCCCTACCGCGGGGTTCGCCCCAACGCGCCTGCCGCCCGCAACACCCCCCATTCCCCCCGTCCATCTGATACAATTCCATCCATGGACGACTGGTACAGGCTGCGCAAGATCACACCCGAAAAACTGGCGCTCGCCCGCCAGGTGCTGGAGGAGGTGCGCCTCGTCCCCGGTGCTTATCTCGCCCTGCGCCGCCATCCGCTGCCGGGCGGGGGCGACCTGGGCAAGGCTGTGCTGGTGGCTGCATACCGCGCGGTGGTGGAATCCGGCGAATGGCAGGCGGACGAGGCTCTGCTGGCGCGCATCCGCATGAAGCCGGTGCGCTCGCTTTCCGGCGTCACCACCGTGACGGTGTTAACCAAGCCGCACCCCTGCCCGGGCAACTGCATCTTCTGCCCCACCGACGAGCGCATGCCCAAGAGTTACCTGGTGGACGAACCCGGCGCGGCGCGGGCGTTCCAGAACCGTTTTGACCCCTTTGCCCAGGTGAAAAGCCGCCTCGATTCCTATGTGGCGGTCGGTCACCCGGTGGACAAGATTGAATTGCTGGTGCTGGGCGGCAGCTGGACGGCATACCCGCGTTCCTACCAGGAGGAATTCATCCGCCGCTGTTTTGATGCCCTGAACGGCACCGCCTCCACCACGCTGGCGGAGGCGCACCTGCAGAACGAAACCGCCGCCTCCCGCAACGTGGGACTGGTGATTGAGACCCGCCCCGATGCCATCAGCGTGGAGCGGCTGGCATGGTTCCGCGACCTGGGTGTGACCAAGGTGCAGATGGGCGCGCAGAGCCTGGATGACCGCATCCTGGCAGCCAACCGCCGCGGGCACACCGCCGCCGATACGCTCCGGGCGGTTGCCCTGCTGCGGGCGGCGGGCTTCAAAATCGTCCTCCACTGGATGCCCAACCTGCTGGGCGCCACGCTGGAAAGCGACCGGCAGGATTTTGCCCGGCTCTGGCAGGGTTTCTGCCCGGATGAAATTAAAATCTACCCCACCCAGCTGATGCAGTCCGCCGACCTGTACGGCTGCTGGGAGCGCGGCGAGTACCAGCCCTACACGATGGATGCGCTGATTCAACTGATTGCCGACCTCAAGCCCACTATTCCGCCCTACTGCCGGGTGAACCGGGTGATTCGCGACATCCCCTCGCACCACGTGGTGGCGGGCAACCGGCGCACCAGCCTGCGCCAGGACGTGCTGGCGGAACTGGAACGGCGCGGGCAGGCATGCCGCTGCATCCGCTGCCGCGAGATCCGCGACCAGGCTGTCCAGCCCGCCGACCTGCGGCTGGACGATTTCACCTACCCGGCTGCCGGGGCGGAGGAACACTTCCTCCAGTACACAACCCCCGACGACCGCCTGGCGGGCTACCTGCGGCTTTCCCTGCCCAACCCGGATTCCTCCGCCCGTGTGACGGACATGCTGACCGACCTGCAGGGTGCGGCGCTGGTGCGCGAGGTGCACATCTACGGGCAGTCGCTGGCAGTGGGGGCGGGGCAGGCGGGCGCGGCGCAGCACACCGGGCTGGGCACGGCGCTCATCCAGCACGCCGCCGGGCTGGCGCAGGCGCACGGCTACCGCCGCCTGGCGGTGATTGCCGCCGTGGGAACCCGGCGCTACTACCAATCGCGCGGCTTCCAGCCGGGCGAACGCTACATGGTGATGGAGTTATAAGCGCGGGGGATAAATCGTCCCGGCGTACACAATCCCGTAATCGGGCACATCCGCTTTGACGGTGGCGCCGTTGCCAATCCGCACCCGCGTCCCAATCGCCAGGTCCAGGTTGATGGTGGCGCGCATGCCAACCTGGGTGTAATCCCCCATTTTCACCCTGCCGCCCAGCGTTGCGCCCGGGGAAAGGTTCACCACCCTGCCCAACTGGCACTCGTGTGAAACGATTGCCCCGCTGTTGATCACCGTCCCAAACCCCACGGTGGATTCGGTGCCCACGTAGGCGAGCGGAAAGACCTGTACACCCGGCTCCAGCGTCACGTTGGGGTCCACCACCGCCCGGGGATGCAGCAGGACGGGAAACGTGAAGCCGTGCCGTTCCAGCCGTTCAAAGACTGCCGCGCGCGCATCGGGGTTGCCAATCCCCCCCACGCCATTAACCGCCAGCACCACGCCCTGGGCGCGCAGGTGCGGCAGGACTGCCGCCGTCCCCAGCACCGGCAAGCCCATCACGGTGGACTCTGCGGGCAGGTGGTCATCCACGATGCCCAGCAGGTGGAAGGAACCCATGGCGCGCAGCAGGTCAATCAGCGATTTGCCGTGACCGCCGCCGCCGTACAGGATGAGGTCGGGAAGGGGGGAATCGGGCATGGTCATTGCTCCAGTTCCAGGGGGAAGGTAAAGCGCCAGGGCATGCTCAGCCAGGGTTCGGGGGTGGATCCCAATCCCACCCGCGCCCCGGCTTTGATGGTCTCCGGTTCGGGCTTGATTCCAGGCAGGACCACCAGCGGGCTGGCGGGGTCGGTCAGGTCGCAGCCGTTCAGACTGCCGTCAATCATCAACGCCTGGGTCAGCCTGGCGGGACCGTTGGTCCAGTTGCGTCTTTCCGCTTTGCCGCGTTGCCGGGCGATAATATCCAAGCCTTCCAGCGGCTGGATGGCGCGCAGCAGCACCGCCGCCGGAAAGCCCTCCTCCCCGGTGACCACGTTGAGGCACCAGTGCATGCCGTAGGTGAAGTACACATAGGCGCGCCCCGGCGGACCGAACATGACGCTGTTGCGCCGTGTGCGTCCATTACGGGCATGGCATGCCAGGTCTTCCTGACCCCGGTAAGCTTCGGTCTCGGTAATGATGCCGAAAATGATGTTGCCGTCATCCAGTTTCCGCAGGAGAATCCCGCCGAGCAGGTCGCGGGCAACCGCCACCACGTCGCGGTCATAGAATTCAGGGGGCAGCGGGTTTGGAATCATGCCATAATTATAGCCCCCCTGATTCATTTGTGTGATTTCCTCTCTTTACATTTATTTAAACATGGTTAGAATGAAGG
>CALMHE010000225.1 GCA_937863865.1 uncultured Anaerolineaceae bacterium
CAGTGTGGGCATGCGCGGGTCATCCCAGCCGTTCACATGACTCTCCTCCACCAGGCGGCGCAGCTTGCGCTTGCTCATCACCGTGTAATTCAGGTTGAGGCGGGCAAACTCGATCTGGCGGGGTTTGTTTTCAATTCCCAGCTCATCCAGGAACCATTCATACAAAATGCGATGGTCTTCATACTCAATGGAACAGAGCGAGTGGGTTACCCCATGCATGGCATCGTTCTGACCCTGCGCCCAGTCGTACATGGGATAGATGCACCATTTGGTGCCGGTGCGGTGGTGGGGCGGTTCATGGATGATGCGGTACATGATCGGGTCGCGCATATTCATGTTGCCGTGCGCCATGTCAATTTTGGCGCGCAGGGTGCGTGAGCCGTCGGGAAACTCGCCGTTTTTCATCCGCTCCAGCAGATCCAGGTTTTCCTCCACGCTGCGGCTGCGCCAGGGGGATTCCACACCCGGTTCGGTCCATGAACCACGCGTCCGGCTGACCTCCTCAGGACTCTGGTCATCCACGTATGCCTTGCCTTTTTTAACCAGTTGGATTGCCCACTCATACAACAAATCAAAGAAATCAGACGAATACAGCACCCGTTCCCACTCGAGCCCCAGCCAATGGGCATCCTCCATGATGGCGTCAACGAACTCGGTCTCCTCCCTGGCGGGGTTGGTGTCATCAAAACGCAGGTCCATCGAACCCCCAAAGTTTTTGGCGATATTGTAATCAATCAGGAATGCCTTGACATGCCCGATGTGCAAATAGCCATTGGGTTCGGGTGGCAGCCGGGTGCGGATATGTGTGAACCGTCCGCTGCGCAGGTCTTCCGCCACAGCCTCATGGATAAAATCAGTGGGAATGGGGTTTTCGTCAGTCATAACAGTAATCCTCTTTCCGGGAAATCCCCGGGGAATTTACGGGTTCGCGATGTATTATAACGTATGGCGGGAAGGATGGGGATGATGGATCATCCTACCTCTGCGAGGACTTGCAATAACAGGAATTGGCACTTACCTGGCAAAAAACCAGCCCTGCTTTTACGCAGGGCTGGGCTTGCTCAATCACGATCGATCTAGTACTCCGGCATGGGCGGAGCGGCGGGTTTTTCCTTCTCGGGCACATCGGTGATGAGTGCCTCGGTGGTCAGGATCATGGCAGCGATGGAAGCTGCATTTTCCAGAGCGCCGCGGGTCACCTTTGCAGGATCAATCACACCGTCCTTGACCATGTCAATATATTCATCGGTCAGCACATCGTAGCCGATCTTCAAGTTCTTGGCTTTCTTCTGTGCCTGGCGGACATTTTCCACAACCACGGAGCCTTCCTTGCCGGCATTTTCCACAATCTTACGCATCGGAACTTCCAATGCCTTGCGGACAATGTTCACACCGATCTGGCTGTCTTCGTCATCCATGGTGAGTTTTTCCAGCTCAGCGATGGCGTTGATCAACGCCACACCGCCACCGGGGACAATGCCTTCTTCCACAGCCGCGCGGGTTGCGGAGAGGGCGTCTTCAACACGGTGTTTCTTTTCCTTCAGTTCGGTCTCGGTTGCAGCACCCACGCGGATGATTGCCACACCACCGGCAAGCTTCGCCACACGTTCCTGAAGTTTTTCGCGGTCATAATCGCTGGTGGATTTGTCAATCTCAACCCGGATCTGTTCAACACGGGACTTGATGCCTTCGGGATCGCCAGCGCCGCCCACGATGGTGGTGCTGTCCTTGTCGGAAACCACCTTGTCAGCCTGACCCAGGTCGGCGACAGTTGCGGTTTCCAGTTTGCGACCCATTTCCTCGGAAATCACGGTTGCACCGGTGAGGGTGGCAATGTCCTGCAGCATGGCTTTGCGGCGGTCGCCAAAGCCGGGGGCTTTAACAGCCAGCGCAGTCCACACACCGCGGATGCGGTTGAGCACCAGGGTTGCGAGAGCTTCACCATCAATGTCTTCAGCGATGATGACAAATTCGCGTTTGCCCATCTGGAGCAGTTTTTCAAGGATGGGAACAATATCAGCGGCAGCCGAAATCTTGCGGTCATAGATGAGAATGTAAGGTTTCTCGATGACCACTTCCATGCGGTCGGTATCGGTGATGAAGTAGGGTGAAACGTAACCCCGGTCAAACTCCATGCCTTCCACGTATTCGGTTTCAAATTCCAGACCCTTGGATTCTTCGACGGTGATGACGCCATCCTTGCCAACCTTGTCCATTACCTCGGCAATGAGATCACCGATGGCTTTGTCCTGGGCGGAAATGGTCGCCACGGCGGCAATGTCGGATTTGGTGGTAATTTCGATTGACTGTCCCCTGATTTGTTCGGATACGATCTTGGCGGCGGCTTCAATGCCACGCTTCAGCAGCATGGGATTGGCACCGGCAGCGAGGGTCTTGAGACCTTCGGTAACGATGGCATGCGCCAGCACCGTGGAGGTGGTGGTGCCGTCACCGGCAATATCATTGGTTTTGGTGGCGGCTTCCTTTAAAAGCTGCGCACCCATGTTCTCGAACGGATCTTCCAGTTCGATTTCTTTCGCAACGGTCACGCCGTCATGAGTGATGGTGGGGGAACCGTATTTGCGATCCAGCGCCACATTGCGACCCTTGGGTCCGAGTGTTGTGGCTACGGCTGTAGCAACAATGTCAATGCCGTTCTTTAACTTGCGGCGTGCTTCTTCAGAAAAAACGAGTTGTTTAGCTCCCATAGGACTACTCCGTTTGTGTCAATTATTTGGTTTCGACAATGGCAAGCAGATCGCTCTCGCGCAGGATGAGCAGCTTCTTGCCCTCAATTTTGATTTCCGTGCCGCCATACTTGGCGAACAGGACTACATCACCGACCTTCACATCCAAGGGGATGTGATCGCCGTCTTCATCCCGGTCGCCGGGACCTACGGAGATGACGGTGCCCTTCTGGGGCTTTTCCTTGGCGGTATCAGGCAGTACAATACCGCCTGCAGTGACCTCTTCTTGCTCAAGAGGTTCAACAACCACACGGCTGCCGAGGGGTTTAAGATGGATTGCCATACATTCCTCCTGTATCAGGATTATGATTTTTGGTGTATCGATATTAGCAATAGGTTGCTAATATTGCTAAAACCAGGCTCAAGTATATTCAGGAAATCACCAGAAGTCAAGATATAAAAACTGATTCTTATGGATTTCTGATAAATTTAAAATTTCATAGTGGAGGAACAGGTCGAGCGCCGCGAATCCATCTCCACCGCTTAAGAAAAAGCAGCTGTTGCATCTCACTCACCCCGCATGGAGATCGCAATGAAGGCTGGACCTACTTCTGATAATCCGTACCCAGGATATAATTCTCCAAGCCGGCAATCAGCATCTTTTGATCGGAAATGACGGATTTCACCACATCCCCGATGGAGACCAGCCCGATCACCCGACCATTCTCCACCACCGGCAGATGCCGGATATGCTTGTCGGTCATCTGAGCCAGGCAGGTATCCAGCGAATCCTCGGGTCCCACATAATACACCCCGCGGGTCATGACCTCGTTGATCTTCACAAATTCAGATTTTCCGCGCAGCACCCCTCGCCGGGCATAATCACGTTCGGAGAAGATCCCCAGCACGCGGTCGTTTTCCATTACCAGCACGGCACCAATCCCCTTGTCTTCCATCACCTGAAGGGCTTCCAGTACGCTTGCTGTTGGCAGCACGGAATAGATCTGGTTTCCCTTGGTTTGCAGGATTTGTTTCACAATCGTCATGGCTTCCTCCAATAATCGATCAAGTAATCGGAGTAAATCCGAACGGAAGGGGTAAATATATATTTAGTTTAGTTGTTTTATCTTAATTGTCAACTTAAATTTTATTCACCCGGATGGACCCCAGCCCTTTTCACTTCATATCCCGCTCTCCCTTTCCTTGCCAGAATCCCTTGATCTTGTCTATAATGGGAGTCAATTCATTAAAAAATTGAGGTCATCATGGAAAGTACAATCCTGATCATCCTGGGAGTCCTTCTCCTTTTCCTGCTGGCTGTGCTGCTGATTCGCACCGCAGGTTTTATTAAATCCGGGGAGGTGCCGCCACCTGCTGCCAGTCTGCCGATTGATCCCTTTACGGTCGCGGAACATCTTTCAAAAGCAGTCAAAGCCGCCACCCCCTCCACACCGCCCAACAGCCCACCCGCGCTGGTGGACATGCAGGCACTGCACAGCACATTGATGTGGAGTTATCCCAATGTGCATACCCTGCCGCGTGAAGTCATCAGCGGCGGTTCGCTTCTGTTCACCTGGCAGGGAACCAATCCCGATCTTCCGGCAGTGATGTTTATTGCCCACATGGATGTGGTACCAGTGGACGAACGCACTCTGGATCAATGGACCCACCCGCCCTTCTCCGGTGAGATTGCCGATGGATTCGTCTGGGGGCGCGGCGCAATGGACGATAAATCCTCGGTCATCGGCATTCTGGAAGCCGCCGAGATGTTAATCAAACAGGGATGGTCACCGGAACGCACCATCCTGCTTGGCTTTGGACATGACGAAGAAACCAACGGGGGGGGCGCTGCCAGCATCGCCGCCCTCCTTAAGGAACGCGGCGTCAGCCTGGCTGCAGTATTGGACGAGGGCGGTGCCATCATGCAGGGAACCCTGCCCGGCGTGGATTTCCCGGTTGCCCTGGTCGGGATTGCTGAAAAGGGTTACCTGACCATTAAATTGTGGGTGGACGGTCAGGGCGGGCATTCCGCCATGCCTCCGGCTGAAACCCCCATCGGCATCCTTGGGGCTGCATTGGCAAGGCTGGATTCTTACGAATTTCCCCCACGAATGTCAGCCATCGTTCAACTTTACAGCGGGTTGGGCAGCCGGGCTTCCTTCCTGCGCCAGGTGATGATGAGTAACATCTGGCTCTTCAAGGGTTCCATTTCCCGGATGGCAGCCGCCTCCCCCAGCGTTAATGCCAGTATTCGCACCACCATTGCACCCACACTGGTCGCCGGCGGTGTAAAGGAAAACATCCTCCCAAGCCACGTGGAAGCACTGGTGAACATGCGTCTGCTGCCCGGGGATACAATTGCCTCGGTGTGCAAGCGCATCCGCCGGGTGATTGGCGATGAGCGCGTCCAGTTCGAGCCCATGTCCGGCTGGGAGGCTTCACAGGTTTCCAATATTGAAGGTGAATATTACAAATCCATCTCCCATGCCATCCAACGCTGCTTCCCGGATACCGCCGTGGCACCGTATTTCCTGATGGGGGCAACCGATTCCCGCCATTACCGCGAGTTGACCGCCGAAATCTTCCGCTTCACCCCCATTCCCATGTCCAGTGAGGACCTTGGGCGCGTGCATGGCATCAACGAGCGGCTTGCCGTTGACTCGCTGGCACCAATGGTCCAATTCTATGGACACTTGATGCAGGACTGGTCAAAATGATCAGCTTTCGCAAAGAACTCTGGTTTAACATCCCCGGCAGACGCGGTTTCGTCAACATCACACCGGATGTGCAGGCTGCCGTGCGCGAAAGCGGTGTGCAGGAGGGTTTGGTGCTGGTGAATGCCATGCATATCACCGCCTCGGTTTTCATCAACGATGATGAGCCAGGGTTGCACCAGGATTTCGACCGCTGGCTGGAGAGACTGGCACCCCACGCCCCCACCAGCCAGTATGACCACAACCGCACCGGCGAAGACAACGCCGATGCCCACCTGAAGCGCCAGGTGATGGGCAGGGAAGTGGTGGTTGCCATCACCAACGGCAGGCTGGATTTTGGTCCCTGGGAGCAGATTTTTTATGGTGAATTTGATGGCGGCAGGCGCAAGCGCGTGCTGATCAAGATCATCGGCGGGCAGTCTGCCCCAGCACCATGAAGGTGAACACCAGCAGGATCAGGGTGATTACCAGCATGAAAAGCCAGTTAGCCTGTGCCGCACTGGATTGGGTAAACAACAGACGATCCGCCCAGTAGCCGGCTGCCAGGATTACCGCGATGATTTTAACCGCCCTCGATGCCCACCAATAATCGGCAGCCAGCACCCAGAATCCCAGCCCTGCCAGCACGCCCACCACACCCCCGGTGACCGCAATGTACACCGGCAGCGGATATATGCCAATCTGCCGGAGCAATATCCGGTTGGAGATGGCAAGTGCCATGCGCAGCCAGCCGCCGGCTGAGAGGATTAACAAACCCGCCAGCAGCAGACGCAGACCCCAGCCAATTTCCCGCCTCCCCTTCACTCCCATTCCACTTCCCACAGGTGAACATGGGAGGGTTCAGTGTCGCGCACGCTGAGGATTTCCAGCTTCATTTTTTCCACAGCCATGGCATCAAATGCAAACTGAATCGCCTTGACATCCACGGTATCGCCCATTTGTTCGGTGAAGGTGACCGGTTGATCCTCTCCAGGGGCGTACAGGTGCAGTGTGACCCGGGTTTCGGTCCCCCCCACCAGCACACGCAGATTTGAAATCTCAACCGGGGCCGGAAAATTAATTTCCAGCGCGAATGGATTGGCTTCCAGGGTGCGCGCCAGGGTGCCTTCATTGCCATCAAATACGTTCCTGATCTCCCCCATATCCAGCGGGGAATACTTAACGGTGATGATGTCGTTGTTGGGAAGCAACACCCCGTCCACCTGAAGCGCCTTGCGCGCCTCGGCTTCCTGCTCAAAAATCACCTTTGCCTCCTCGGTGTAGCGCAGGCGCACAAAATAAAAGCCGGGCCGCCCATCGGGGTAGGGCAGGGTCTGTTCAACCTGGATATCCTGGAATTTTTCGCTGCTGGTGGCGCGTTCATATTCTTCAGGCGTCATGACGAAAACCGTGTTCTCGTCGAGCGATAAGTGGTTGTTGATGTAGGCATCGATCACGCCAAGCTGGTAGGGCGTGGGGTCGGGGGTGAAGAAACGCGAGACCACATCGGTGCCGCCCGCATTCGGGAAGTACTGAAACAGGCTCTCATGGGCCGTGGCGGCCATGGCCAGCTGTTTACAATGCGACGAGCACGTCGTCTTCCGCGATGCTTCGCGGGCGAACTGCACGGCGCGTTCGAGCGCGTCGTTGGACAGCTTCGAGCCGTCCGTCGGAATCAGCAGGTGCTTGTACATGCAGACCTCCCCTTCGAGTTGGGCAACCGGATCATTCTACGGCCTTGGCGGTCGGGGTTTATTGACGCGGCGCAACCGCCGAACCGGCTCAGGCGCCCGACGCGTACAGCGCGCCGATCGCAAC
>CALMHE010000226.1 GCA_937863865.1 uncultured Anaerolineaceae bacterium
CCGCCAGGATGCATGCCACGCAGGCTTTGTCATCCAGGTGGCGCGAGCGGACGAAGCCATTGGTGATTTCGAGCCGCGGGTCGAACGCCACAAAATCGCCCACGTTGATCCCCAAAGCGCGGGTTTCATCGGCGGAGGTTGTGCGGGAGTCCAGCCGTACCTCCATCGTATCCTCGTTGCGGGCGGACTCTGCCGTGGACTTGCCATGCACATGCGAGGAGGCGTTTGTCAGCAGGATGGAGCCGCGCACCCGCCCGCCGCCGGCGGTGATCACCCAGCAGCCCTCCCCCTCGATGGTGTTCCAGGCGTAGCCACCAATCTGGCTGAGTTTGAGCCGACCGGTGGGTTTGATCTCCTTGACCATTGCCCCCAGCGTATCGGCATGAGCGGTGAGAGCGCGGGGTCCAGCGTCAGACTCACCCTGCCAGCGTGCGACCAGCGCCCCCTTGCGGGTGTGGCTGAGGGTGATGCCCGGGAAGCCCTGCAGCGCCTGCCCGGTGAACTCGATGGCGGGGGCGGCAAAGCCGGTGGGTGAGGGGGTGTTCAACAAACCTGCCAGGAAATCCAGCAGGAAGGTGGTATCAATATTTGGCAGCATGTGATTCTCCGGTTATTTGGTTTGAAAATCCCGACCCTCATGGGCGGAAATCTTCCTCCGCCAGTCATCGGGCACGGGAATGCTTTTTTGGGTGCGATAATCATATGCCACCATCACCACCTCGGCTTGCGCATGGCGCAGCCCGGTGACCTCGTTCTCGATGACATATTCAAAGGTGATGCTCTTGTTCCCGATTTTCGCCACGCGGCTGCGCACGCGGATGGCATCGCCCAGGGAGATGGGCGCCAGGTAGGCGCAGTGGATGTCCGCCACAATCAAGCCGACGTTGAAATAATCCACGCCGTCCCACAGTTCCAGCTCCTTGAGGTAGGTGAAACGCGCCGCCTCCAGGTAGGTGAGAAATACGGCATTGTTGACGTGCCACTGGGGATCCAAATCCCCATAACGGACTTGCAGGGAGAGGGAAAAAGGATAATCAGTCATGGGGTGATTATACCCCAGGCACTCACCCTTCCCGTCTCTTTTTCGATATAATTTATTCCATGACAACTGCCATCATTCTCTCGGTTATTCTCACCAGCATGATCACCTTTTGGCTGGCGGACCACCTGGTTCATAAAATATCCAACACCTACCACCAGCGCATGGTTGATTTGTTCAACCGCGTGCCCGTCCAACCCGGGGATATCGTCATGCTTGGCGACAGCCTGACCGATTTGAGCCTGTGGAACGAGCTGCTGCCCGGCGTGCCGGTGCGCAACCGCGGCATCAACAACGACAATACCCTGGGTGTGCTGGAACGGCTGGACCAGGTCATCCAGGGCAGACCGCGGGCGGTGTTCCTGTTGATTGGCACCAACGACCTGCCCTGGTTCACCTTCACACCCGATTGGGAGATACTTAAATCTTATGAGGAGATTTTGAAGCGCTTCCGCGCTGAGGTTCCGGAGACGGTTGTTTTTGTGCAGTCATTATTGCCGCGCCAGCCGCGTTATGCGCCGCGGGTGCGAAATATCAACCCCAAGTTGAAAATGCTGGCGGAACGGTATGGGTATCCCTATGTAAATTTGCATCCCCGGTTTGCCACCCAAAGGGGCGCGATGCGCAGGGATCTGTCCAACGACAATCTGCATCTGAACGGTCGGGGATATGCAATCTGGGTGGAGGAAATCGAACCATTGATTCGGGGGCTGCTGCAGGAATAACCCCGGTCCCCCCGCATGAGTCGATATTCCACGATCCAGTGGCTGAAAAACCGGATGCAATTTTTACAGGATTCAGCAACTTCCGGTCGATCATGGGGTTTCAATCTTCATGCAGGAAAAATCAGGTCACTGTGACATGGATCCCCATCCATGACCCGTCATACAACCGGATTATGCCCCATGGAGGATTGCTGCTCCGGTTGTTTTCGTTTAAACTGGACGGCATCCTGCCATCCCATCCCTATTTAATTACAGGACTTTCATGATCATCAGACAAATGCTTTACTGGTTTTCCCGTCCCATTGTGCGAACTTATGCGGGAACCATGCTAAAAATGGATGTTCATATGCACTCGGTTTTCCCGACCGGTGCCAAAATTATTGCAGCCAACCACCCCAGCACCACCGACCCTTTTTACGTGGCAAGCATGCTGGGAAAACAATCCTTTATTCTGATCAGCAATCACCTCTTCCAGGTTCCCATCCTGGGGGAATATCTGCGCCGTTCCGGGCACATCTGTGTGAAAGCCGGTAAAGGTCAGGCGGCAGTTGATGCCGCCCTCCGCTACCTGGCGGAAGGTAAAACGGTCATGATCTTTCCCGAGGGACACCTCAGTCCCGAGGAAGGCGGTTTTTGCCCGGTACGCACCGGCGTGGCACGCCTGGCATTAGCCAGCGGCGCCCCGGTTTTCCCGGTTGGCATTCACCTGGAACGCCGCCGGATTCACTCCATCCGCTCCACCATCCACGGGCAGGTGGAGTACGGTCGCTGGTATCTGCGCGGACCCTACAACATCACCATCGGGCAGCCGCTGCGCTTCACCGGTGATGTGGAGGATCGCCCGATGGTGCGCACCGTTGCCAGTACGGTAATGCATCACATCATCGAACTGGCGCGTGAGAGCGAAATCCGCCTGGATCGCACCCCGACCCTGCTGCCGACCCTGCCTGAAAGGTTGTAATAAAAGAAAATTACAGCCAGCCCTTGCCGCCGCAGTGGGGGCAGGGTTCGCCTTCGGTTTTGCCAACCAATTTCTCTAAAAAGCCCTTGGGGACAAAGCCCCTGCCTTCGCATTTGGCGCACGGGGCATCATTAATCATCCTGGCACCCTGGCAATCCGGGCATTTCTTCATGCCATCGGGGATATCCTTCGATGCAATTTTGCCTGAACCTTGGCAATAACGACATTTGGGCATGACTCCTCCTGAGGATAATGGATTGATCAATTGAGTGAAACAAATGGCTGGAATTGGATATATATCATATCATTGGTAATTTTACAATAATTTCATCAAAATTTACAGACCAGAAAGTCTGATTCCCTGCCCTTCAAGCGCCGCGCGGATGGCGCTGACAATTGCCACCGCATTGGGATTATCACCATGCACACAGAGCGTATCCACCGGCAATCTTCGTGTTTCCCCACCGACCCGGATGGCAATTCCCTCCGCCGCCAGACGTAATGCCTGTTCAGCCGCCTCGACAGGTGATTCAATCACCGCCCCGGGCAGCCGCCGGGACATCAAGGTGCCGTCGGGGTTGTAGGCGCGCTCCGGGAAGCCCTCGCTGGCAACCTGCAGACCGGCGTCCAGCCCCGCCTCCGGCAGCGCCGAGCCAGCCAAACCCACCAGGATCAACTCCCGGCTGAAGCTCTTCACGGCACGCGCCACCGCCTGTGCCAGCTCCAGGGATGCCGCCGCCTGGTTGTAAAGCGCTCCATGCGGCTTCACGTGGGTCAATTCCACCCCCGCCGCCCGTGTGAAGGCTGCCAGCGCCCCGATCTGGTACAGAACCAGCGCCTCCACTTCGGCAGGCGTTAAATCCATGGCGCGCCTGCCAAAACCCTGCAGGTCGGGGTAACCCGGGTGGGCGCCGATTGCCACCCCGTGTTTGACTGCCAGTGCCACCGTGTGCTGCATCACCAGCGGGTCGCCGCCGTGCATGCCGCAGGCAATAGCCGCCGAGGTCACCAGCGGCATCAGGCTGGCATCTGCCCCCAGCGAATACCGCCCGAAGCTTTCACCCATGTCACAGTTGAGATCCATCGTTCGCATCCTCATCCTCCAATCTCCATCAGGCTGCCCCCACCCAGCCCAAACCATCCTCCTCCGGTTCCTGGATTTTCGTCTCCAGGGCGGTCATCATCATCCGCAGGCGTGCCTGGGCGGCAGCGACCGTCGTCTGGCGGAAGCGCACCCGCCCGATGCCCGGCGGACATTGGGCCAGCAGCGGCAAATCCGCCGAGACTATTGTGGCAATCTTGGTATATCCGCCGGTGGTCGGGCAGTCGCTCATCATCACGATGGGCATGCCGCTGGCGGGCACCTGCACCGCGCCCATCACCAGCCCCTCCGAGGTGAGATCGGCGCCGTCGTGATGCCCGATCCTGGGACCTTCCAGGCGGTAGCCCATGCGGTCAGAATCCTCCCGCACAGCATATTCACCAAACAAAAACGCTGCCTGCCCCTCCAATGTGAACGCCTCCTGCTGGGGTCCTGGGATGACCTCCAGAGTGGGCAGGTTGCGGTATTTGGGCAGGGCGTCCTGCGGCAGGAACCTGCCGGGCAGTACCGGGTGGAAGGATTCCCCCGGCGGCAGCTGATCCCCGGCGCGCAGCCGACGGAAGACATCCGCCCCCAATGATGGTGAGGCAGCGCGTGAGCCCAAAATCAGGGGCGCAGCCAGACCGCCATTGATCGACAGGTATGCCCAGCAGCCGCCCGGTTTGGGGTGCAGGGAGATTACCTGTCCGCCCCGGATGCGCAGCAGCATCCACAGGGGTGTCGGTTTGTTGTCCAGGCGCAGTTCAAACCCGGCACCGGTCACCGCCGCCAGGAGATCCGTGCCCGCCTGCAGGCGGCAGCCTCCCAGCCCGATTTCCAGGGCGGCGGCTTCGGGTGGATTGCCAGCCAGGGCATTGGCAGCCCGAAAGGCAAAGGCATCCATGGGACCCGCAGCCGGCACCCCGAAACGGCGCCAGCCGGTGCGCCCCAGGTCCTGAATGGTCAGAAAAAAACCGGCATCCTGGATGATCAGCATGGTTCCACCGGCACAAAGCGGACGATGTCGCCCGGGGCAAGCAGGCAGGGTGGATCGGCGGCGGGGTCAAACAGGCGCATGGCGGTGCGACCGATCAGGCGCCAGCCGCCGGGTGATTCCAGCGGGTAGATGCCGGTCTGATGACCGGCGATCCCCACCGAGCCGGCGGGGATGCGCGTGCGCGGCACCGACAGGCGGGGGATGGCGATGGCGGGATCCAGCCCGCCCAGGTAGGGAAAACCGGGCTGAAAACCCATCATGTGAACGGTGTAGTCGACGGAGCTGTGCCGGCGGATCACCTCGGCGGGTGGGAGTCCGGCATGATTGGCGACAAACTCCAGGTCCGGACCGCCGGCTCCGCCGTAGCGGGTGGGGATTTCCACCCGGCGGGGGGTTGGGGCAGCTGTTTCCAGGCTGGTCAAGGCGGATTTTGCCCAGGCTTCCACGTCCGTGAAATCCAGGATCAGGGGGTCATAATGGATGAGCGCCGTGGCATAAGCCGGTACTATTTCCACCACCCCGGGCAGGGGATCGGACATCAGCCGGGAAGCCAGGGCGTGCACCTGCCGGTTGAGTTCATTGGAAATGCCAGCCCCCAGTTCCACCAGTAAAGCGGTGTCACCCAGGGGCTGGAGGCGGGGGAAGGCATCACTCATACCCCCCATTGTACTAAAAAAATCAGCTTCCTCCGGAGTCTTCTTGACGTCCACCCGGTTCTGGTATAGGATAACACCATGGACGAAGCCGCTCTGGTACATGCAGCCCGTGATGGGGACCTGGATGCATTCAACCGCCTGATCCTCACCTACCAGGACATGGCATTCAATCTTGCCTGCCGCATGTTGAACGATGAAGCTGCCGCCGAGGATGCCACCCAGACCGCCTTTCTCTCCGCCTTCCGCGCCCTGCCGGGTTACCGCGGGGGCTCGTTCCGAGCCTGGGTGATGCGAATGGTCACCAACACCTGCTATGACGAACTGCGCCGGCGCCACCGCCGCCCCACCGTCCCGCTGGAGCCAATCAACCCGGAGGATAACGAGGAAATCGAATCACCCGTCTGGCTGGCGGATGATCACACCCCCACGCCGGAAGCCACGCTGGAACAGCGCGAGCTGGAACATGCCATCCAGCATTGCCTGGAGGCAATGCCGTATGATTTCCGCGCCGTGATCATCATGGTGGATATCCAGGGCATGGATTACAGCGAGGTGGCGGAAGCCGTCCGCTCGCCGCTGGGCACCATCAAGAGCCGCCTGGCGCGCGCCCGCCTGCGCCTGCGGAACTGCCTGCAAAAGGTGGGGGAACTTTTACCAGCCGCTTATCGTCTCAAAAACGAGGAAACCTTATGACGAAGCGGCTCACCTTCAGGGATTATGAACTGCTCTCCGCCTACATGGACGGTGCACTCTCTCCGGGAGAGCGCCGCCGGGTGGAAAAGCAGTTGGAAACCAGGGCGGAATTTCGCAAAGCACTCTCGGAACTGCAGCAGACACGCAAAGCCATGCGTAGTATGCCGCATATCCGGGTGCCGCGGAATTTCTTCATCACCCCGGCGATGGTACAACCGCGCCGGGCGCCCTTCCTGGTTGGAGCATTGCGCTTCTCCTCCGCACTGGCTGCCCTTGCCGCGGTTATCCTGACACTTTTCCAACTGGTGCCGGGTTTGAGAATGGCGCCGGCATCCAGGACGGCTCCGGATACCGAAGCTGCTGCGGCTCTGATGGCTGCCCCGGCTGATGGGGAATCTGCTCCGCCGATCATTCAATGGGGTGCGCCTGAAGGCAAGGGGGGATATTCCGCCCCGATTGAAGCCGTCGGCGTTGGGGGCGGCGCTGCAGAACCGACCGGACTGCTCGAACGGCAGGTCGGTGGGGAACCCGAAGCGACCCCGGTGGTCGGAATTCTGGAAATGCCAGCCGAAATCACACCCGAACTGCTGCCAACTGAAACCCCATTCCCCACCGCAACCCCGTTGCCGGAGCCGACCCCCATCTCCACGCTGGAAACCCTGGCGCTGGACCAGGCTCAACCGATTTTGGGTGTGGCTCCATCCGAAGAACAGGGCAGTGTGCTGGGGAACCAGCCGCAGATGGTTGCCGCTGACCTCCCCACAAACACAATCACCAGGGCGCCGCTGCTGCTGCGCAGCGCCAATGTGCTGCTGGGGGCGCTGGCTGTGCTTTTTTTCCTGGCAGCCTGGCTCATCCGGAAACGTCTGCGCTGACCGGCGTGTCACAAAACGATAAACAGGCTTGAGATTCCATCAAGCCTGTTTTTTTATGATATTGGGTGATAAATATCACTGTATCAAGTTGTATCAGGTTGTTATAATATCTGTGTTATAATATGTTATAACAACGAGTTACAAGATGGACGATTTACTCACCACCCGCCAGGTACAGCAGCTCTTGAAGGTCGACCGCATTACGGTCTACCGCATGGTTCAGGATGGGCGCCTGAAGGGCATCAAGATTGGGCAGCAGTGGCGCTTCCCGCTCAGCGAAGTGGAGCATCTCACCGGCATCAGCCCGGCAGTGGAAGCCCCCCAATCCGCCAGCCCCGACCAGGGTTTTCCCACCCACTGTGTGCAGACCATTCAGGATCTGTTCGCCGAGTTGAGCCAGCTCAGCACGGTGGTGATTGACATGCAGGGCAATCCGCTCACCATCCCCAGCAAAACCACCCGTTTTTACCAGCTCATCCAATCCTCGCCGTCCGGTCAGGAGTCCTGCCGGACTTCCTGGCAGTCCTTTGCCCGCGAAAGCAGCCCGGCAAATGGCGGGAGTCAGCTTTTCACCTGCGCCTCCGGATTGCAATACCTGGGCGCACCCATCCTGGACCGGGATGTGCAGATTGGAGTGTTCCTGGCGGGTCAATTTTACTGGCAGCCGCCCGACCCGCGCGAGCAGACCCGGCGCCTGCTGCGCCTCTCCGCCACCCACAACCTGCCGCTGGAGGATCTTGAGGATGCCTCCCGTCAAATTCCCATCATTGAAGCCGCCCGCCACAACCATGTGGAGAACTGTACGGTTGCCGCCGCCCGGGCGGTGATGAGCATCCTGCGTGAACGTTTGAATTTTATGGAACGGCTGCAACAAATAGCCGATCTGACCCAATTGGGATAGAACCTCTTTTATTAAGGAGACTGGATGATGAAGAAATTATTGATTTTAGGCGCAGGCAGCGCCGGCACCATGGTCGCCAACCGCATGATCCGCATGTTGACGCGGGAGGACTGGCAGATCACGGTTGTGGACCCCGACCCGGTGCATTATTACCAGCCTGGTTTCCTGTTTATGCCCTTCGGCATTTACAATGAGAAGGATGTTTTCCAGCCCCGCCGAAAATACATCCCCGCCGGGGTGCAGTACATCCAGGAGAAGGTGGAAATCATCGAGCCCGATCATAACCGGGTGCGGCTGGAATCCGGCAGTCTGCTGGATTATGACTTCCTGGTGATTGCCACCGGCGCCAACATCCACCCCGAGGAAACCCCCGGGCTGGCGGAGGATGAATGGGGCAAATCCATTCACACCTTCTATTCCTTTGAAGGCGCCTCGGCGCTGGCGAAAAAGTTCGACGCCTGGCAGGGCGGTCGGCTGGTGGTCAACG
>CALMHE010000227.1 GCA_937863865.1 uncultured Anaerolineaceae bacterium
TTTGGAACAAGCTAATCCGAACTTGAATTCCGCATGGTTTATGCTCCTGTACAAGGGTTCATCTCCAAACATAAATTTTCAATTGATATACCCGGTCACCAACTTCCCTGACCGCTCGTTGAAAAATCAGTTTACGCTCACTGATGGCGGGGCACTTGATCCCGCTTTTATTCAATTGGTTCATAATCAGTATCAAATCACCATCGATAATTACATCATCCTGGATAAATATGCGCTGAATCGGATTGCTGAATGGCTGGGTGCCAGTGAACTGGTGTATGATCCATCAGATTCTGACAGTATGATTACAGAACAGACCCACCTGCTTGAGCAGGGATGTGCCTTCATGAAATCCCCTTCCATTAACACCAGTTCACCATTTGATTGGGTTTCACTGGTCCCCAACCATATGCGGACTGATTTAACCTTCGAGCAGGCAATCTCATCCTGGAAACAGCTGGCGGATCAATACACCCTATTAAGTTGTGACATCTTTGGTTCGAAATAACATTCAAGCTTACCAATTTATTATTAAATTTGTGGGAACTGATCCCGCGTGCTACAATTTAGTGGAACCGGAATGTAATATCAAACGTCAATATAAGGTACTGCCTTTTCCAGTTTTATTTAGTTGGAGGAAAAAATGAAAAAAAGAACCAACCCGATATTTTTACTTGTTGTTGCCCTTGTGCTGGTGGGATGTCAACTTCCAGGTGGGGGTATTGTTCAACCCACCCTCTCACAAGCCGAAATTGATGCCACCCTGGTATCCGCACGCACCGCCGCATATCAAACCATCGAAGCGGAAGTGGCTGCCACCGAATTGGCACGCCCGACCAACACTCTCCTGCCCTCTCCGACATTTACCCTTCTGCCATCTTCGACACCATACCCAACCTATACCCCATATCCGACGCTCACTCCACGACCTTATTACACCCTGCCCCCCACCAAGACTCCCACCTCTATATACAGCCCAACCCCGACAGCTACAGCCACATCCAGTGCATATAACTGTACGATAGTCTCGGTATCACCTGCACCCGGAACAAAGTTAAATCCCCGTGAAGATTTTGATGCCCGCTGGACCATTAAGAATACTGGAACGGAAACCTGGTTAAAAACATCCACTGACTACCGGTATTCATCTGGTGAAAAAATGCATAAACATGGTGACATCTATGATTTAACTGTGGATGTCGCTCGGGGTGCCCAGGTGGATTTATTGGTCGATATGCTGGCCCCAACCAATCCAGGCACCTACAGTGCCACATGGAAACTTGTGACCGGTTCACAGGTGATTTGCACCATGACCGTCGAAATCAAGGTTAAGTAATGGTATAATCACCGGGTTAAAATCTTTCCAAAATAAATTCGCCGAATGGCAATGGAGATTCTCTTGACAGATTCAGATAAACCCAACAATGTCGTTGATGACATCATTGTCACCCTCAAATATACACTGACCGTGGATGGAGAGGTGGTTGACAGCGCTGATGAAAATGACCCTATCGAATTTTTACAAGGCTATGGAGAAATCATCTCCGGTCTGGAAAAAAGCATCGATGGCATGAAAATCGGCGATAGTAAAAAAATCACTGTTCATCCCGCCGATGGGTACGGTGAAATTGAAAAAGACGCCTATGTTACCATCCCCAGGGATGAATTCCCGGCAGAAATACCCCTGGAAGTGGGCACCGAAATCGATGTTCGTGATGAAGACGATGAAGTCATGACCGCGACCATCTCGGAAGTGACGAAAAACACGGTAACTCTGGATTTCAATCATCCCCTTGCTGGAAAGACTCTGCACTTCGATATTACGATTCTCGATCTTCGCATCCCGACCGCTGAGGAATTGGAACATGGTCATGCCCATGGAGAAGATTGGGAGGAATACGAATTTGACGAGGATGATTTCGAAGAGGACGATGAGGATGACGAGGATTAATCCTCACATCTCCGATAATTCAGACAGAGGACGGAATCTTCCGTCCTCTGTCATTTTTGGATACCGACCTATTTGATCCAGTCCCGTTCGGATTGATCAATAATTTTTTTAAATTCCTGTTGAATTTTCGGATCCAATGGTTCGGGGTGGTGGGTGTCCAGGATCTTGCGGGCTTTATCCAACGCCCATTCCCGTGGACCATCCTTCTTTTGTTCCCATTCAGTATATGGTCTGCGGTCCATCAAGGTTGGCTGCCACAACTGACGCATATTTCTAAGTGTATGGGGATGCGCCAGGTAATTTCCACCAGGACCAATCTCGTGGATGGCATCCAGAGCCAATGTCTCCTGGTCTATGACAATTCCACGGAAGGTCGATCGTAACATTTCCCAGATCTCCACATCCATTAATAACATGTCATAGGAAAAGATGCGGGAGCCATGCAGCAACCCGGCACCCAACAGCATATCCGCGGAAGTGGATAATGCCATGAATGCCGACATTGTGTTGTCAATGGCGGATTGCCATCCCGGTTCTTTGGCTCCGGTAGCGAAAGCCCCCATCGAGAGCGGCACGTTGTAGAAATCAGCCAAAACATTGGTCGCCGCTCCAAACAGATAATCCACAGGTGCACCCCCGGTGTATCCACCCGTGCGAAGATCGCTTGCTGTTTGGGCTGCCGCATAATAAACCGGGCAGCCCGGCGCTGCCATTTGCATTAACACCAGAGCTGAGAGGACTTCGGCATTTCCAACCACAAGTGTTCCCGCCG
>CALMHE010000228.1 GCA_937863865.1 uncultured Anaerolineaceae bacterium
GTCGAAGAACTGGAAGTTGTCGGCTTCATTGCGGGAGATGGCGGTTGCAGACCAGGCGCCGGTATAGATGTGGAACAAGCCGTCAGCAGGGTTGCCGCCGACCCACATGGGGGAGGCTTCCGAGGAGGTCTTGTACAGGCGGTCGGTTGCAAAACCAATGCTCTCGAGCTGGTTGCCTACATAATCACCAATCGGGATACGGGTCTTGTCGGAGTCCGAGCGGATGAGCAGGATAAGCTTAACCTGTTCGCCGCCGTACATGTATTTGCCGTCTTCCTTGGTGACGCCTTCGATCCCCAGCATAACCTCTTCAATCTGTGCGGCTGCTTTTTCAGGATCATAGGCATACTTGGCTTCCAATTCGCGGACCACCGGCGCAACGCTGGTGTAGTCAGGCATGTTGGTGACGATGGGGAAGAACTTGGCAAGCGCACCACCCGCGTAGATTTCGCGGTTGAGGTAATCGCGGTCGAGCAGCCAGTTCATAGCTTCGCGAGCCTTGGCGAAGTGGAATGGATTGACTTTGCCTGTTGATTCAAAGACGGGTCCAACCGGGTTGAAGGTCAATTCATAATAGAGACCATTAGCCTCAGCGTAGCCCAGACCGGCTTCCTGGATTTCGGGAAGGGTGTCCGATGAGACGCCATCGGCGTAGATATCAATGGCGCCTGCCTGAATCTGGGTCACAGCAGCGGCATTGTCAACCACCGAAACGACGACCTCGTCAAACCAGCCGCCATGGCGGGTGGTGCGGGGGGGCTCGGTGGGTTCGGGAGTGGGCGCCTCGGTGGGCGCTTCCGTCACAACGGGCGCTTCCGTTGGTTCCGTGACGGGTTCAGTGGGGGCGGCTGTTGTGCACGCTGCCAGAATCATGCTGGCTGCGATCAACAGGCTTACCACCATAAACAAAGGGGTACGTTTCATTTTTCCTTCTCCTCCGTAAAAGATGGGTTTGGAATGAAAGTTGGACGGGGATTTGGTGTTCTTCCTGGCGCTTGCTTGTTGTTTTCTTTCCTTCCAGGTTGCCAGTGGAACAGCACTCCCCAAAGGCAATTACATCCCTTTATGATAAGGGACTGCGACAATTATAGAATAATCCGTCTGGAAAGTCAAGAAATACCAGGCATGGTATGACGATATGAATCGATCTAATTTGGGTGACAAAGATCATCCTGCCTGGCATGCAATTGACCGATATTGAACCGGGATTTACGGGCATCCCCCGCCATAATCCATCACTTCCAGGTTCCACAGGCTGCTGCGGCTGCTCACATCCAGCTCATATCCGCATAAATCCGGGCGGG
The DNA here is from genome assembly GCA_937863865.1 of uncultured Anaerolineaceae bacterium. Classification (GTDB taxonomy): domain Bacteria; phylum Chloroflexota; class Anaerolineae; order Anaerolineales; family Anaerolineaceae; genus CALMHE01. Next base: position 1,305 of record CALMHE010000228.1, read on the forward strand.
AGGCGGAAATTTTCAGGCGGTAATACAACGGAATCGATGGCAGCAATTCGGCAAACAACCTTTGGGCGTCCAAATCATCCAAACGGGTCGCCGCCCGGCAGGCGGCGTCATAACCGGCATCGCTGAATCCGGTCACGTTTGCCCCCAGCCAGTGGTTGGCGGTCGTGGGAATCTGATCCGTCGTATACAAAAAGCACGGCGACATCTCACCTGACTGCCAGGCAAACTGCGCCAGGTCGAACTTGCGCCCAAACAGGGGACCATCTGGACCGGCGGCGTAAAAATTCGCCGCGGCAATGGTCTGGACATTGACCTGCACACCGCATTCAGCCAGGGACAGGCTGAAGTGCAGTGCCGCCGCCTGCGCCAGGCTGGCAGGAGTAGCCAACCAGGTGACAGAAAGCTGGGTGCCATCCGGCACACCTGCCACACCGGCGGCTGTACGGGGTGTGGCGGGGTTATTATCATAATCCTTCCAGCCAATCTGATCCAGCAGGGCGCTGCCGGCAGCAGGATCAAACCCCACCGCCGCGGCTCCGCTGTTCAACGGATGACCGGGGGCATGCCAGCTCACGGGCACCGAGGAACGACTGTATAACTGGCTGGCAATGAACCCCTGGCGGTCCAGGCAGAGTTCAAATGCCTGACGGGTTCGCACATCACCAAACAGGTCCACCCGGTCCCCATAAAAAGGAGAGTAACCGTCATCATAACTGGCAGGTTTGATGCCGAAATCGAGGTGTTCCCATTCGGGTCCCTGCCCCACCCACACTTTTCCGGCGCCGTCCCTCTCCATCTCCAACACTGAAAGGAGATCACCGGTCAGGTTGACGGTCGGGTCAATTAAATCACACTCGCCGGAACCAAGGGCTGCCAGATTGGCATCCCCCGTTTCACCCAGGAAGCGGTAAACCAGCACATCAAAGTTGGGCAAGCCTTCGCCTGCCCGAAAATACAACGGATTGCGGCGCAGGGTGATGTGATCGCCGGCGGTCCATTCATCTATATAGAAGGCGCCCCAACCCAGCGGCTTGCGGTTGACTTCCTCAGCCGTCAGCAGTTCATTGCTGGTGTGTATCCCCCAGGCATGTTCCGGCAGGGGAATCCAGAAGGCGCCCGAATAGTCGTCCGGAGTGTAACCGGGTACTCCGACCCACTCCACGGTCCGGTCATCGATGGCAGAATAATCAGCAGTACGTTCCACCATGGTTTTTGCCACCGGGATGGATTCATCCGCCGATACCCGCCAGGAATAGACGGAATCCGCCGCAGTCAGCGGTTCCCCATCCGACCACTTCAGGTTGGGAATCAATTGATAAGTAAGCGTCAGCGCATCCATCTGAAGCGGGCTGGTTCCATCCCATTCCAGAGCGCAGTCCGCCTGGTTGCAGCCCGAAGGCAGAACGCGCACACCCGCCACCAGCGGCTGGACAACCCCGTCCGCTGACATCACAGGGTCGCCAAATTTCACATCCACCGGGGTGTAGGCGGCATCGCCATCCTCCAGTGAGGGGAGCTTTTCAAGGATCACCGGCTGGGGTGTAAAGTTGCGGATGTCAATCGGTCCATCATAAATTGCCTCCAGCACACTCCAGGTGCTGCGG
>CALMHE010000229.1 GCA_937863865.1 uncultured Anaerolineaceae bacterium
CTCGAAGTGAGTCAATGTGCATTTCGCGAATTACTTTAAGCCCGGCGCGAGCAACATCTTCGGGTAAACTAACTTTGGGGAGAAGATCCCGGGCGCGTACGATTTCCTTTCTGGCAGCCTTAGTTTCAGAAAAATATTGGGTAATAAACCCATGTGGATTGGTTTGAAATGCCTTCACCCTTCGATATACTTCCAAGCGTTGAGCCGGGTCATCAAGTCCCTTGACAATAACGCGCAAACCGAAGCGGTCCATGATTTGAGGTCGCAAATCACCTTCTTCGGGGTTCATGGAGCCGATCAATATAAAACGGGAGTGATAGGTGGCAGAAATTGGACCGCGGCGAACAGTATAAGTACCTGCGGCAGCGGCATCCAGAATGGCATTGACAATGTCATTTGATAGTAAATTTACTTCATCAATATATAAAACATTGCGATCTGCATTGGCAAGAATACCGCGCTTGAGCTGCATCCGTTGATGAAGTGCGCTTCGTTCATCAATGCCACCGATAACATCATCAATTCGGGAATTCAGGGGCAGTTCAACCAGGTGAACCGCTTCCATCCTGGATAGTAATTCGCCTTGACCATATTTCCGGGCGCATTCCGGACAGACAGCATCCATACCATTCATCTCAATGTCTTCAGGAAGGCATCCAAAATAACAATTGCTTCTTTCCACTTCAGGAAGTAGATCCAGGATGGAGCGTACCGCAGTTGTTTTTCCTGTTCCCCGGGCACCGATCAGTACCACGCCACCAATTTGGGGGTTTATCACTGAAAGAAGCAGCGCCAATCTCATCTCCTCCTGACCGACAAGCGCCAGGAAAGGATATGGCAATGGCTCCGCCAGACCAAGATCTTCCTGAGGAAGTGTGGAAAGAAAAGATTTACCGGAAACACGATCGATCAATTCACGGAGAGACCGGACAGGAGGATTTCCTGCCTGATGATCATGATATTCACCGTTTTGCGGAGAATTATTGTCCATCGTTAACCCTAAGTGATATCATTATATGTCCAATAGCGATTTGCCAGAAAATTCCATAATAAAACAATTAAGATGGCAAGGGTCAGGGTTGTGTTATGCCCAAGGAACTCGGGTGAAAGGGGAAGGGTAATATTCCATATTCCAAATAAAGCAATTAAGCGCTTCTCCAGAAGAGCGAAAAGAACCGCTCGAATTCCCAGACCGACCACGCTGACCAGAATGAATTGAACCATTTGATTTGAGAGTGGTTTGCTGCGTGAATCGGGATATGTCCAGTAACGATTCCAGACAAAGTTGTTGATGACAGCCAAAATGAAAGAAATGATGCTGGAAAAAATGGAAGGCAAACCCAACCGAATTAATAGGTTAAATACACCAAAATCAACTATAGCGCCAATAGTTCCAACGATTGCAAATCGAAAAAAACGGATTCTTTCTTTGGTGGAACCAATGATCATTTAATCCCTATTTTATATTTAAAATATGGGATGGTTTTACCAATCCCATTTTCAAGGGATATCTTCGGCTCCCAATTCAGGATGGATCGAGCGCGTGAGATATCCGGCTGACGACGTTTGGGATCATCTCCCAACTGCATATCCATTTTTTTGACGATACCAGCTGGATTATGTGTGAGATTGTTAATAATTTGTGCAAACTCAAGAATTGATATTTCGGCAGGATTACCGACATTTACCGGCATATGCTCATTGGAAAGCAACAAGCGATAGATGCCCTCTATTAAATCATCGACGTAGCAAAAAGATCGAGTCTGGCTTCCATCGCCATATATAGATAATGGCTGTTGAAGAAGTGCCTGTTGTAAGAAGTTCGGAACAACACGCCCATCATCCAACCGCATGCGGGGACCATATGTGTTAAAAATCCGCACTATCCGGGTGTCAATTCCATGATAACGGTGATAAGCCATGGTAAGCGCTTCCGCAAAACGTTTGGCTTCATCATAAACCGAACGAACACCAATCGGATCCACATGCCCCCAATAGGATTCTGCCTGCGGGTGTTCAAGCGGGTCACCATAAATTTCACTGGTGGAAGCCAGGAGATATCGGGCGGAACAAGCTTTTGCCACACCGAGTGTATTATGTGTTCCAAGCGCGCCGGCTTTCATGGTTTGTATTGGTAAATTCGTATAGCCATATGGCGATGTGGGATTGGGACTTGCCGGTGAAGCAAAATGCATGACTGCATCCACCTTTTTGGGTACAAAAATAAAATTAGCCACATCATGACGAATGAAACTGAAATTTGAATCAGTGGCAAGGTGGGCAAGGTTATCCGGACTTCCGGTGATAAAGTTGTCCATTCCAATTACTGTATGTCCTTCTTTAAGCAGTCGTTCGCAAAGGTGGGATCCAAGGAACCCGGCTGCGCCAGTTACTAAAATAATCATGATAATATCCCTCTTTCCATTAATTCCAATCGATTCTGGTAATTGACCCATCCCCGGTAATTTGGTGATTGTCGCTTGTAAGGAGATCAATCAACCATAAATTTCCCTGATAAATGATTGCCAAACTGGACTGATTTTCATCAAGGGTTCGATTCCAAACAATTACTTGAGGTTTTAAACCGTTTAAACCTTCGGGTGGAAACACTATTCTTTGATTGGAACCATCCTGATCCATGAGCATAAGCCGGTAATTACTTGTTTCACTTTGCTCCGGAAAGATTGCTTGAAGATATGCAATGGATCGATTACCTATAATGCCATTTATCGACGAAACTGATGGGTATGCGAACATGCCAGTTTGCAAAACAATATCGATGATTGTACCAGTTTCAATAACAATCGCTGAAAGATTGAATATAGGCGAGGTTTCAAGATTGCCATTGCCAGGCAATGGGACATGGTTGACAAAGAATAATACATTGCCATCAGCAGCCCAGCTGATACCAGGAACCCATGCCCAATCGCTGCGGGTTTGGAACGGGAGAAGGTTAACCAGGGGGATTAACTCACCTGACTCGAAATCCACCAAACCAATGCCATCCGGACGGGAGTATGCAATTCTGTAATTGTCCGGACTGATTAAGAAAGTTGTTCCCCACCAACCGTAAATTCCACCCGAGTTGACTTCCACGATCGTCTCACTATGAATTATTCCATCCAAAGAGAATGTTAATCGATGAAGATCATTATTTGCCTGCCAGCCTGGGGGGGTGGAACGCGGTTCAACTGTGGAATAGTATATGGTCTGTGGTGAACCGGGCATCCATTCTGCATAGTGGATGACATTATTTACCTTTAAATAAACAGGTGAGGGTTCATCTTCGTCAAGGTTGATGACCCATAAAGAATTGATGGCGTTCTCATCGTTTTTTGCACCTTTTTGGGTAAAATTCCTCATTCAGGCTGGTTTCTTTGTCAGTCAAATAATTGCCATAGGTATACTTTATACTTTTGGAAAGTTCTGGGTACAGCAACGTTTAAATGGCATTCAATTAGAAAAAAATCATAAGACAGAAAAGCTTTCTGATTATAAAGCTACTTTAGAATCTATTGCAAATTATAACGAATCAACAACAACAGGCTTATTAAAATTTGCACATCCTAAAAACGATAAAACACAACGAGAAGCTGCCACAGTTAAAATAAAATCTTTTGAAAATTGGGAACAGGACTTAATAGATATTCTAGGTCAAAAGAACCTGGAAGAAATTTATGTATATGATGACCCTACCTA
>CALMHE010000230.1 GCA_937863865.1 uncultured Anaerolineaceae bacterium
GTTGTGGATCACACTGAAAACGCGCTTGGCGATCAGGCTGACTTCTACTTCAAACCTGCAACCAATTTGGAAGCTGAGTTCCTGCATGCCCTTACTGCTGGTGTTGTGCAATTGGGTCTTGCGAAGAAGGAAATTAAGGTTGCGGAAAATATTCTCGAATCCATCGCTGCCAAAGTTGGAATTGCTGCCGATGATATTCTGGAAGCTGCCCGCCTGCTTGCAGCAGCTGAACATCCGGTCTTCGTCATTGGCAAGGGTGTAACCCAGTCGGAAACACTGAAGGCAGTCCTCAACCTGGCAACAGTTACTGGAGCCGAATTAATCAGTCTCAAGGGTGAAGCAAACAGCCTGGTGGCATCCCAATATCACCTGGATCAGCCTCTCCGTACCGAGGGTCAGGCTGTTGTGTTCATCGCTTGCGCAGATGAAGATATATCCCAACGCTTTACCCGCCGTATGGAAGGTGTACCCTGCCTGATTGTCCAGAGCAGCAATGCCTCCCAATTGACTGCCATGGCGGATGTCGTTCTTCCAGTCGAAAATTGGATGGAACAGGAAGGTCATTTCATCAACCTGGATGGACTTGTGCAAAAAGCATCCCCGTCCCGAAAGTCTGACGAAGGCATCCAGTCCGCTGTTGAGACATATCGTGAAATGGCAAAACTTCTGAACATTCACGTCAACGAAGAATGGCGCCAGGCACTGGCGAGCCGCACTTCTGTTGTCGAGATTATCTCGGAATAATTGATTACTGGTAAAGAAGGATCTCAAGGAGTTCAAAAATGACGAAACCAAAAGTTTCAACAGATTGGCTGGCAGGTTGTGCCGGTTGCCATATGTCGCTCCTGGATATTGACGAACGAATTGCCACGATTGCAGAAGTTGCCGATATCCGGTCTACACCCATCACCGATTTGAAGAAACCCGACGAGGATGGAGTGACAGTTGGCATCCTGGAAGGTGGGGTTAATAACACCAGCAATGAAGAAGTTGCTCATCGAATGCGCAGCCGCAGTAAAATCCTGGTCGCACTTGGAGATTGCGCTGTATTCGGCGGTGTTCCCGCTTTGCGGAATTTTTTCACCCTGGAGGAATCACTCCGCCGTGCATATGTGGAAACTGAAAGCACGGATTGCAATGGCAAAATCCCCTCAGATGAAGAATTAGGCAAACCAACCCGTGTCCGTTCGCTTAATGAAGTGGTCCCGGTGGACGTTTTTGTACCTGGCTGCCCACCCAGTGCGGATACCATCTTCTATGTCCTGAGTGAGCTGGCGCAGGGACGTATTCCTGAATTAAAAGACGACTTACTCCATTGGCATTAATGGGAGGGAAATAATGGTTGCACAAAAAATTACAATTGAACCCGTAACTCGCATTGAAGGGCATGCGAAAATCACCATCCGGATGAATGATGCCGGTAAAGTTGACCATGCCTATTTGCATATCAATGAATTCCGCGGCTTTGAGAAGTTTTGTGAAGGTCGCATGGCATTTGAAATGCCATTAATTACCCCCCGGATTTGTGGTATTTGTCCTGTTAGCCATCACCTGGCTTCAGCAAAAGCCACGGATGACTTATACGGATGCCCTCCCCCCCGTCCTGCCAATCTCCTGCGCGATTTACTCCACATGGGACAGGTGATCCAGAGCCACGGCATGCATTTCTTTGAACTTGCCGGACCGGACCTGTTGTTGGGATTTGATGCCGATCCTGCCATCCGCAATGTGATTGGTCTGCTTGGCGCCAACCCCGAACTCGCCCTGAAGGCTGTCAATCTCCGCAAATGGGGACAGGAAATCATCCGCATCCTGGGTGGTCGCCGGGTACATCCCGTCTTCGCCGTGCCGGGTGGTGTCAACAAAGCCCTTTCCGCCGCAGAACGCGATACAATCCTCGCCGATCTGGATACTTCCATCGCGACCATTCAGGTTGGTCTGCAGATCATCAAGGATTGGGCTGCCGCCAACATGGAGGATATTAACAAGTTTGCTGTCCTTCAATCCGGTTATTTGGGAATGGTGACACCGAAAAATGGTCTCGAGTTGTTCGACGGTAACCTGCGCTTATTGGATCGCCAGGGTAAACAACTGGAATTATTCGATGGTCGCCACTACCTGGACTATATCGCGGAACATGTGGAAGACTGGTCATATCTTAAATTCCCGTATTACAAGAAAATGGGATATCCCCAGGGCGTTTACCGCGTGGGACCTTTGGGTCGGCTAAATACATCTGACCTCATTGAAACACCGCTTGCAGGCGCGGAACATAAAGAATGGAAAGCCCTCAACAACGGCAAACCTGTGGAAAACACCCTGTTGTTCCACTATGCCCGACTTATCGAAGCTCTGTATGCTGCTGAACGTGTGGGTATATTACTGCAGGATCCTGATATTCTTTCCACAGAGATCCTAAATACACGGCATGAGTTCCGCGGTGAAGGCGTTGGTGTCATTGAAGCTCCACGCGGTACACTCATCCATCACTACTGGGCTCAACCCAATGGAATGTTGGAACGGGTTAACCTCATCGTTGCCACCGGTCATAACAACTGGTCAATGAGTACCGCTGTGGATTCGGTTGCCAAAACCTATATCACCGGACCTGAAATAACCGAAGGTCTGTTGAACCGGGTCGAAGCTGCCGTGCGCGCCCACGATCCCTGCCTTTCCTGCTCCACTCATGCTGTTGGACAAATGCCCATGCAGGTGAGCATGTTTGACAGCAAAGGCAACCTGATCCAGATGGTCGAGCGCTAATATTTTACTCATATCGAAGCGGAAATTTATCTTCATAATTTCCGCTTCGATTCATCTTTTTAGATATTCGGATTGTCACGGTTGCAAAAAACGCTCATTGTGGGTTATGGAAATCCTGACCGGGAGGATGACGGTGTTGCATACCACCTCCTGAACAGGATTGCCAATGAACTAATCAATCAATCCATCACATTTTCCTCGGAAGGGTTGGATAATTTTGACCACCTTCCCCCATCTTCCGGGAACACCCAAATCAATCTCCTGTTCACCCTTCAACTCACACCTGACCTGGCTGAATTTTTCTCTTCATTTGAACGCATCTGTTTTCTTGACGCTCATACAGGTGCCGTTCCAGAGGATATTCACCTGGAAATCCTGTCACCTGGATACCAAAAATCCCCTTTCACCCATCACATGACCCCTCAGACATGCCTGGGTCTCATGGATGCAATTTATAAAAAACAATCCGATGCCATTCTGATCTCAATACGCGGATACGAATTTGGCTTCAACCGCTCTCTCTCTTTACAAACCGCCGATCTCATGGAATCTGCTTTACAGCAAATCATGGATTGGATTTTTTCATCACATTCCTAATACCCCATTCATTCCATCCCGGGAGGATACCCAATGTCTGATAATAACGGTCTTTCAATTGATTCATTGATGCCGGCGGAGATGGCTGCCAAAGCTGAAGCCATCGGTATCAAAAAAGCGAACTCACCTTTTCTTGTTTTGTTTGTCCTTGCCATTCTGGCAGGTGCCTTTATTGCCCTCGGTGCCATGATCGCCACCGTGGTTGGCACCGGTGCTTCTGGAATCCTTCCGTTTGGTGTTACAAAGTTGTTAATGGGCTTGGTTTTTTGCCTCGGTTTGATCCTGGTTATTGTTGGTGGGGCTGAATTATTTACAGGCAACAACCTAATCGCCATGGCG
>CALMHE010000231.1 GCA_937863865.1 uncultured Anaerolineaceae bacterium
TCAATAATCTCCGGGTTTCCAACATCGTTTCTTCTATTACTGGAAATAAATACCATCCCGTTGTAATACCAAATAAAGTTCCGGTTATCGTTCGTATTAATGGGGTACTTTCCCGAAATGGAATATTCCCATTCATCCACTGTAAAAAACCTGGCAGCTGGCTGATGCCATCCAGGGCAATGGGTAACAAGCCAATTAATATCCATATCTTCCATGATAATGGTTTGATTTTTCTCCCATTTACCGTGAATATTATTCCAAACATTAACATGCTGCCATACATCGCAATATCCCGTTCGCAAAGGGCAACCTTGTAACCAACAATTTCATTGCCTGCAAAATTTCGTGCTTGTAGAATATATTGATCAATATTAAATTCATTTTGATTCCTGATCCCGGTTTGACCTGTGATCATTTCATAACTATCGAGATTGTCCACATGCACTAATTCACTTGGATATGCAGCCTGATATCCATATAAAAACCATGATCTGAATGCCATCTGATGGCATAGAACACTGTACATCTTATAAATCACATTTGCTGATTTGATTGCCCCACTATGCATTAATACAGGTGCCAAAAATGGTAAACCCACATAAATTAATAGAATAGCAATCACGAGTCCCATATAATTTTTTGAAAACCAACCTGTTACCCGATCAGTATTGCTGATTTTTGAACCACGCTCTTTTCTTTTCTTGAATTTTGAATCACCTACGGCTTCCAGATGAGTTTCCCGGTCGTTTGCTGAATGTATCATCACAACCAGCTCCTGCTTTGTGAAGGGATATTTTAATTGAAAAGGACCTGCCCTCACAATGGGAACAATATCCTGGTAGATATCCCGTAAAACATCATCTTTCATGACATCAATGACAACCAGAGAAAAAGGAATTTCTGCCTGAAGTTCTTCCAGCATCACTTTAACTTCATCTGAATGGGCTTGATTACGATAAAAAAGAGTGACTGTGCTCATAAATTTCCTACAATGGAATATTGATGATTGGAGCAAATTTTGACAGAAGTTGATAGATTCCTAATGTCAACATGATGCCAATAATAATCAATAATATTCCCATTCCAATTTCAATATATCTGGTCATTTTTTGAAAACGTTTTAGCAGACCTGACACCCAGCCAATTCCCATGGCTGCTACCAAAAATGGAATAGCAAGACCCATTGAATAGGCTGTCAGCAGTAATAAACCTTTATTCATATTGGCTGAATTCATCGCCAGCATCAGGATCCCTCCAAGTATGGGTCCTGTACAGGGTGACCAGCCAACCGAGAAAATAATCCCCATCAGAAAAGAAGAAAGTAAACCGCGCTTCTGATCAATTTTTGTTTGAGGTCGTAGATCATATTCCAACAAAGAGATTCGCACGATTCCTGTCATATGAAGACCAAATACAATTACAATCAGTCCACCAATTCGAACCAACCAGGGACGAATTTCCAATAATAAGGATCCGATTGCAGATGCTGTTAATCCCAACAATATAAAAATCAAGGAAAATCCAGCAATAAATACCAAGCCATGGATCAAGGTGTTAATACGGTTATTGGCATCACCACTCATTCCATTGCCCAGGGATCTTCCGCCCAGATATCCAATGTATGCTGGCACCAATGCCAGTACACATGGTGATAAAAAGGAAGCCAATCCTGTCAGGAAAGCGATCCCCAAGGATAATTGATCGATCATTTACACCATCTCAATCACGGATACTTTGGTGACATTCTCGTATCCCATTACTTCCTTTTTTCCCTCCATATAAGGTACAAATGGTTTTGACCAACGATAAATAAACCGGGCATCTTCAGGATTGACATTGACGCAACCGTGAGACATCGGTTCTCCATAATTATTGTGCCAGTAAGTTGAATGAATCGCTACACCCCCGGATGCGAAAATGGAAACCCATGCCACACCAAACAATTCATAACCCGATGCTGCACTTCCTCCAGCCATATGAAGGGAAAGGAATTTTCGATTAATTACATGATTTTCACCCAATGGAGTCGCCCACTTATCCACAACATTTCCATACGCATCATATTTTGCGCCAGATGAGATGCGACAGAAATAAACCTCCTGATTTCCCTCATAACATGACAAAGTTTGTTTTGTCAGGTTTATAACCACTTTTTTATCTTCCACATCCGGGTGGATCGGTTTGATATCATCTTCGTAGATGGGTCGAAATCCTTCAGCCAACGCCCAAAAAACATCCCCGTAACTGCCATGTTTTTCTCCAACCCGGTATAGCTTCGTCCCTGCAGAGTTGACCTGTACATCATCAATCCAATATACCTGGCTGTAATATAAACGATAACGATCAGGAGGAAGATCCTTCAATATTGGAGAAGATGGTGCTTTTGCGTCAAGATATCCAATAACATACGGTACTGTTACTTCCGCCCACATCCCTTTTTCATCACCTGTCACGGGTATCTGATCCAGTGGCTGATTGGGTAAATTCAAAACAGGCTGCACCAGAGGAGCTGGTAAATACCCATCAGGTGTTTCCACCCATCTGCGATTTGTCGGATACATTGGAAATGGATCTCCCATGACTTCCCTGTCCCATACGACAATCGCATCATCGTACAAAACCCCAACTGATTCGCTATCTAAGGATGGTTTGGATTTTAAATCCAATTTTGCCAGTACCCTTCCCAACCTTTTTGCCTGGGGAAATTCCTGCATAAACGCTTTTCTCCTCGAAAAAGGAGATATGGCAACAGCACCCGTGCAAGCCATCCCTAATTTAAGAAAATCGCGTCGTGAAATTTTTTTATTCAACATTCGATTTTGATCCCGGAACTGGCAGATACTTTATTGTCAAGAATTGGTCAACCATTATATTACATGGGAAATAATCAACGATTTCACTTTGTTAATTTCTGGATTCCACCAGGCATCCCCAGCTTGATATGGTACCACATCTCGAATCAACTGATGGATTTGCTTTGTTCCATCCCCTAATACCAAATTGGGATGATTGCGTTTCCGTAAATCTATCCCACGCGCAGCTGAATACAACTCGATTGCCAGTACATGTGTCGTGTTATCAATAATCAATCTAGCATGCCGGGCTGCTGTCATCGAATTCGCATTATGATCTTCCTGCTCTCCGGATGTTGGTAGAGAATGTACCGAATCGGGGTGAGCCAGGGTTTGATTTTCAAGCACGAGAGATGCTGCTGTATATTGAGGCATCATCAATCCTGAGTTTAAACCGGCAGCCTTTGGGTTATCTACCAGCATGGGTGGCAAACCATCATTTAGTTTTCCATCTGTTAAACGAAATGTTCGCCGCTCGGAGATGGCAGCTAATTCAGAAATGGCAATGCCTAGGTAATCCATGACGAGCCCGATGGGTTCTCCATGAAAATTTCCACCAGAAATGGCTTCGTCTGGCTCGAACAATAATGGATTATCGGTGGCAGCATTGAGTTCTCGTTTTATCACCCCTGAAACGAAATCTATGGTTTCCCGTATGGCACCATGGATTTGGGGAGCACAGCGCAATGAATAAGCATCCTGAACCCGCCCGGTTGAATTCACAAATGTGCTGCCATGAATCAACTCCAGTACATGCCGGGCAACAACCATTTGTCCAGGATGTCCTCTAATTTCATGAAGTCGATGGTCCTACGCCCGGCTGCATCCAAACTAGGCTTCCATAC
>CALMHE010000232.1 GCA_937863865.1 uncultured Anaerolineaceae bacterium
CTGCAGCCCTGGCTGTCTTCAGTTCCTCATCCTTGATTGCCCTCGAGGCATTGGCTAAATCCACCGTACCATTCAGGAGTGCAGTTAATCCAGTGCCTGAACCTCCGCCCGTGACGGAAATACGCACGTCCTGATGTTCCTGCTGATAGGCTTCCGCCCATGCCAGCGCCAGATTAACCATGGTATCGGAGCCTTTGTTTTGAATATATGCCGCAGGTTGATTGGCACCCGATTCGGAAACCGGCTTCATCTGTGTGCAGCCACTCAGAAGGAGCATCAATGAAATCAAGATGACCAGTCTTTTTCCAGCCATTTCTTCAAATTATAGTTGATATTTCTGCACTTCCCGGGAAAACCTGATAAAGGTTACCTTGTTAAAACAACCTGTTTTTACGGAAGATCAACACCTGCATAATCCTCCAAGACTTGTTATAATTTGTCGGCTGGTATTTAGGAGGATTTGTATGGATATTGGAACCGTAAAATCGGTTGACATAGATGAACAAATGCGCTCAGCATATATCGATTATGCCATGAGTGTAATCGTGGCACGCGCCCTGCCCGATGCCCGGGATGGATTGAAGCCCGTCCACCGGCGGATTCTTTATGCAATGCAGGAGCTGGGCTTGCGTTCCAACTCAGCAACAAAAAAATCCGCCCGCATCGTTGGCGAAGTGTTGGGGAAATATCACCCTCATGGCGATACTGCAGTATACGATGCCATGGCGCGGCTGGCTCAGGATTTTTCCATGCGGTATCCACTTGTGGAAGGACAGGGCAATTTTGGTTCGATTGACGGTGACCCTCCCGCCGCCATGCGGTACACCGAAGCCCGCCTGGCTGCAACTGCCGAGGAAATGCTGGCTGATCTTGATAAAAATACCGTTGATTTTGTTGACAATTTCGATGGCTCACTCCAGGAACCCTCCGTACTGCCCGCGCGCTTACCCAACCTGTTAATCAATGGCTCCTCCGGAATTGCAGTAGGCATGGCGACCAATATTCCACCCCACAATCTCCATGAGGTCAGTGCGGCGATCAGTCTCATGATTGATCATTACGACAGTATTGATGACATCACCATTGATGACCTGATGGAATGCATCCCGGGTCCTGATTTCCCGACGGGTGGCATCATTGTAGGCAGGGAAGCCATTCGCCAGGCTTACATTTCCGGTCGTGGTCGATTGACAGTGCGCGCCGCAGCGCAAATTGAAGAATTAAAAGGCGGTCGATTCGCAATCATCATCACTGAAATTCCCTACCAGGTAAATAAAACCGGGTTGATTGAACGAATTGCGGAACTGGCACGTACCGGGCGGGTGGACGCCATTTCCGATTTACGCGATGAATCGGATCGACATGGAATGAGCATTGTGATCGAACTCAAGCGTGGCAGTCAGCCCCGCCGGGTTCTCAACCAGCTCTATAAATACACACCCCTGCAGACCACATTCGGCTTACACATGCTGGCATTATTAAATAATGAGCCGCGTGTTTTATCGTTAAAGCGCGTTCTGCAAATTTACATCGACCACCGCCAGGTGGTCATAACCCGCCGCGCCCAATTTGAATTGGAAAAAGCCCGCGCCCGGGCTCATATTTTGGACGGTTTGCTGATTGCACTCGCCAACCTGGATGATGTCATCCAGACCATCCGCCAATCACCGGATGTCGAGACTGCCCGGGAGCGTCTGATGAGCCGCTTCAAGCTCACTGAAATCCAGGCTCAAGCCATCCTGGATATGCAGCTCCGCCGGCTTGCTGCGCTGGAACGGCAAAAGATTGATGATGAACATCGGGATATTCTTGCCCGCATCGCCTACCTGGAAGACCTGCTTGCCACTCCGGCAAAGATCCTGCAGGTGATTAAAACCGATCTGGTGGAAATTGCACAAAAATACGGCGATGACCGCCGTACACGTCTGACCGCAGAACCTGCAGAAGAGCTTCGGGAAGAAGACCTGGTTGCGGATGAACCGGTCCTGATCACCTTCACGCAGCGTGGTTATATCAAGCGTGTGGGGGTGAACACCTACCGCACCCAGAGCCGCGGCGGACGCGGTGTCACCGGTCAGACCGTCAAGGAGGAGGATGAGGTTCTTCTGCTTCTGCCTGCCCGGACATTGGACACGATTCTCTTCTTCTCCGACCAAGGTCGGGTGTATTCAGAAAAAGCATATCAACTCCCTGATGCGGGGCGGACCAGTACTGGTATCCCCCTGGTCAATGTACTCTCCCTGAATCCCGATGAACGCATCACCGCTGCAGTGCGTGTGCCCAATTTTGACGCAGCGGAATATTGCACCATGCTCACCCTGGGCGGACGGATAAAACGGATTGCCCTCTCCGAATTTTCCGCCGTGCGCCCTTCAGGTTTGATTGCCATCTCTCTTTCCGCAGGCGATGAACTTGGCTGGGTCCGGCTCACCTCCGGCAGGGATGACCTGCTGCTGGTCACAGCCCAGGGACAGGCTTTGCGGATAAAGGAAACAGAAATCCGCACCATGGGGCGCCAGGCAGCTGGAGTGACCAGCATTAAACTCCGACCCGGTGATCAGCTTGCCGCCATGGAAGTTGTCCAACCGGAGGGATCCCTATTGATTGTCACCGAAAACGGTTATGGAAAGCGTGTGGCTCTGTCAGCCTACCCGGTGAGACGGCGCGCGACAACCGGTGTGATGACCATCGATCGGAAAAGTATCAAGCAGATTGGAAAAATTGTGGCTGCCCGGGTAGTTCATAAAAATGATGAAGTAACGGTTATTTCAACGGCAGGGATAGTCCTGCGGTTGAAGGTCAAAGGCATCAGCCAGATGGGGCGCTCCACACGCGGCGTCCGGTTGATGGACCTGGGTGAATCCGATACAGTGGCATCGCTGGGGCGCATCTCCCCCTCCAGCGATGAAAATGGAAATTAAATTAAGGCAGAACAATCCTGCCGGTTGCCAGAAGGCACAGGCTGCCCACCACCAGGATCATGATCAGGAGCAGGATACTGATGATCAACCTCTGACCGGCTGTCATCCCCAACAGTGGACGATTGCGGGTTCTGTTGGGCTTGGGTGCCGGCATCTTTTCAGGAACCGGCAGTTCCTCTGCCTGCTCGGTTGTTATTTTTCGCAAATCTTCCAGCATTGTCTCCTCCAGGTCATTTGCACCGGATCAGCCAGGCATGGGTGTTTTATTCCAATCGCAGGTGAACATCTCCTGCAGAGATGGTTTGAATCTCATCCGGTGCGGTTTCCAGGCATAAACTGCCTTCTTCATCCACACACAACAGGATGCCGCTGATCATTTTTTCTCCCGGCAGCAGTACCTGCACCCGTTCCCTCCGGAATGCCAGCCGATTCTGCCAGGTTTCCATAAAATGCAGGGTACCCAGCCAACTGCGCCATTCGAAACAGAAACCCACAGTGGATGCCAGGAACTGCCAACGATCCACATCATGTTCCGTGAAGGATTCCACACAATCAGATGGAAAACTGATTTCATCCTCCGGAGGGATGGAATTTCGGGTGATATTTATGCCAATCCCAATCACCACTGCTTTAAGTATGGATCCATCCCAGACACCTTCTGTCAGGATGCCCGCCACCTTTCGTCTTTGAATCAAGACATCATTCGGCCACTTGATTTCCGCATGAATTCCCAGTCTGGTTTGCATTGCATCGGTCACCGCCAAAGCCGCCAGGGGTGAGAACAGGGAAAGATGTTGAGCTTCCACCTCCGACGGATGCAGGATGATACTGAAAGCTAATGCCGAACCGGGAGGTGTGAGCCAGATCCGGTCCAACCTGCCCCTGCCGCGGGTCTGGGCATTTGCAGCCACCAGCGCCCCATCCGGTGCCCCCTGCTCCACCCAGATCAGTGCATCATCGTTGGTCGAGCCGGTGGTTTCAAGGTAACGTACCGCTGGCACTGGTAGATCAGATAACAGGGAGCTTAACTCATCAGAATTCATCATTTCCATTGTACACCAGACGCATCCCATTATGTTATTAATTATTTTTGTTTTTTTGAACCGCAACGGAATCATGGTATGATAGGCGCCATGGATGATGATCGAATCACGATAATTGAGGGACCACCACCCAATTTTGATCCGGTGGAAGATGGTTGGGCACTGGGTTTGCTTGAAAGCCCCTCATTATACGACATCGCGCTCACCCACCTGCGGACGTTCAATGGACCGGCATTGGTGGAGCGCTGCCACCGCACCTGGCACGGCGGCGCCACCATGTACCTCCACTACCGCAACATGGTGGGTTTGGAAGAGCGTGCTCCAATCCTGGCTGCCCGTTCCATGGAAACTGATGACGGGCACGTCCTGCTCCTGTGGGTCCGCCTGGAATATTCCCAATCCGGAATAATGCAGGATTCACCGGATCAGGATGAATAACTCATCTGGAAATTCATTCTGCCCTGACGATCCATCGACATCCGATGACCCCGAGTCAGGTGTAATTACTCCGCATGGTCACTATTCGCCAGCCTAGTAAGGCAGTATCCCATTAAGGGTGGACGGGATTAATGGGTTGGTTCAAGGTCCAGTGGGCTGGTTTTTTAAATTCAGGTTTGTCCGCCGTTATCCAATCCTTCACCAGGGGTTTTAATTAAATATAAAAGCAGGTATCCCCGGTCAGGGCAATTGCCAGGTAAAAAAACCAGATGCCGGAGGGAAACATCCGGCATCTGTAGGAGAAGTGGAAATTAATTTTTATACAGTTTGAGATGGGGGAATGTTCGCAGGCTCCTCCCTGGCTGCCTGGAGTGGTGCGGATAAAACAGCCGGTTTGATGGTTCCACGACCCTCCACCAGCATTACCAGCAAGTACAACCCCTGTCCCAGGGCTGTCACGATCAATCCCAGTATAAAACTGCCCAACCCGGCAAACAAACCTGGATAGATGGATACTCCACGCATCATCTGACCATAAGGCATATTGGGTAGTCCCCTCATCATGAAACCGCGGCTTGCCATCAGGACAATCGCAGAAATAAATCCCCCAATGATGATTAAAAGCCCCACAACGATTAACACAATCCCGGTAATTCGAGCAAATGTTTTCATTTCAACTCCCATATTTCAGACCAGATATGTTGAATTATGACATATAATCCTGAATTTTCAATGAAGATAATGTAAATAATTTGTAAAATTAATTGAAACCGGAATTGATTTTAATCGTATACTGAACATAAGCCAAAATTTGTGAGGTAATGTCATGAATCAGCTTGTTCGTAGTAAAACAGACCGCATGATCGGCGGTGTATGCGGCGGGATAGCCCATGCCCTGCGCATTGATCCGGTTTTTGTCCGCTTATTTTTTGTCCTGCTTGCCATTGGAGAGGGCATTGGTGTTCTCTTGTACCTGGTCCTCTGGCTGGTCATTCCTGAGGAATCCAGCACATCTACGACTATGAATATCGGGGATCGGGCACGCGACATGGGTGACGAGTTTCGGCAGGCTGCCACCAATCCCCATCCCCAGACCGCCTTATACGTGGGCGGTGCCTTGATCCTGCTTGGCGGATATTTCCTGCTGCGGGCTTTCAACATTCCATGGCTGGATTGGATCAATCAATCAACCCTGCTGGCATTCCTGATGATCGCTGCTGGAATTGTTTTGCTCTTTCGCTTTAAGAAATAATCAAAAATTAATTTCCTTTTCCAGCCGGCGCAGGCTGCCATTCTCCACCTGCCAGAGAGTTTTAGCAAATCCTTCAATAAAGTAACGGTCATGGACCACAGCCAGGACCGTACCCTCATAGTTGCTCAACGCCTGTTCAAACTGTGCCCGGCTGGGAAGGTCAAGGTGATTGACCGGCTCATCCAGCAAAAGCAGATTGCAGCCCCGCACGACCAGGACTGACAGCATCAACCTTGCCCTTTCCCCAAAGGATAATTTTCCAACCGGGACAAAAACATCATCCTGTGTGAAGAGATAATAGGATAGAAACTGGCGTGCTTCCGTTTCGGTAAATAATGCCTCGTGCAGGATGGTCTCCAGCGGGTTCAGGGATGGATTCAAATCCTCCTGCTCCTGGCGCATATACCCCAACCGCACCTGCGATCCCAATCTGACACCGCCATGCAGCGGTTCAATCATCCCGGCTATGGTCCTGAGCAGGGTTGTTTTCCCGCATCCATTGGGACCAATCAGAGCCAATCGATCCCCCAGGCGCATGGTCTCATTGATTCCGGAAATCAACGGGAAACCCTCATATCCCACTGACAAATCCGTCATCATCAGTACATTTCTGCCGCTTTCCGGGGCATCCATAAACTGAACCTTCATCTGCCAGCTTCTTCCCGGACGTTCGATACGTCCTTCACTTCGTAAATACTCCAGCCTTTTTTCCAACGCCTTGGCACGCCGCATGGTTTCCAGGCTGCGGTTGGCAAAGAAAGCCCTGGCAAATTTATCACCGGTATCCGCCTTGCCGCCCTTGCGGAAGTTTGCCAGGCTGCGCACTCTGCGTGAGGCACGGTCCAGACGTCTGATTTCATCCTGTTGATCCTGATACGCCTGCATCTGACGCTCGCGTTCAGCCAGTTTTTGTTCCAGATAATGGGTGTAATTCCCATCAAATGCCCGCAGGCAATGGGTTGTGGGATCAATTTCCAGGATTCCAGTGGCAGCCTGATCCAGAAATGCCCGATCGTGGGAAACAAAGAGCACTGCCTGGCGATAATTCAGCATCCAGTTTTCCAACCAGACGAGCATATCCAGGTCCAGATGATTGGTTGGTTCGTCCAAAAGTAATGCATCCGGATGGGAAAGAAGTACGCCTGCCAGACCCAGACGTGTTTTCTGTCCACCACTCAGGTGTTCCACGGGCATCCCTGCTGACAATCCGGCGAGTCCCAATCCAGCCAGTGTGGTCTGCACGTTGCCGGAATTTTCCGCAGCGCGTTCAATCCTGTCCAAAAGCATGTCATATTGTCCCCGTAATTCAGCATTTCCACCGGTTCCGGATATCTCACGCGCAAGGGTTTCCAATTCAGCCGAGAGAATATGTAAATCCCCAACCATGTGATGAATAAAGCTACCGATCGTTTCGTTATCGAGAAAATCGCTTCCCTGCGACAGGTATCCAACCCGGGCATTGGGAGGTGTCCAATGAAATCCACCTGAATCAGGTTTTTCCTGCCCCATCAGAATACGCAGCAGGGTTGTTTTTCCACAGCCATTTGGACCTACGAGAGCCAGCCTTTCCCCGGCATTTAAAGAGAAGGTCACATCCTGCAGAACCACATTTATTCCATAACTTTTCGATAATTTAGTCACTGTAAGCATGCATCAACCTGTCATTAAAAAATAAACTGGAGGCATCCAAACCTCCAGCCAATTGCAAACAACCATCCATTCTGCCTGGTCTGATACCCAATGTCCGTGTTATTTGCGGTTGATGATGTGCATCCAAATTTTCCTTGGTAATTCGACAGACTCAGTATACCATACCCGCGGACATTCCTGCCCAAAATTGGGACAGCCTTGGATCAACGACGAAACCGGGTTATAAATTCCGGGCTTGTTCGATGAGCATCTGCAGTTTCGCCAGTTCTTCCTTGCGCTCCTTGAGCATGTCTTTATATGCCTGCCGATCTGTTTCCCGTATTTCAGTCCGTAGATCTGCCTGGCAATTTTCCAGCAAATCTAGCAGGAGCTGGCATTGTTCAGGAGTTAATTCCAACCGTATCATGTCAGCCTCCGAATAAATAAAATTCAATATATGCGAGGGACAGTGACAATAATCGTTCACACCGTCGTGGATAATTTTCCTGGGTATGCCTAATTTGTTTCTGACCTTACTAACAATATAGCATAAATCCCCCATTAATTTATCACTGACTTTGAAGTTGGAATTAAATAGCCGGTTCAGAAGAACCGGCAGAATCCAGATTCACAAACAATTTTTTGACTTGTTGACAGGCTTGTTACCGCAGGAAAAACGATAACACAATCAGGATGACGAAGAATGAACCTGCCAGAATCCCAATCCGCTTAAGATCCTTGATCACATAATCATAATTTGGGTTGAATTCAGTCACACTGGTACGGCTGGTTTTCTGTGCTGAACGGGTTTCCTGGGAGGTCTCAGCAGAGCGGTTTGAAACCTGGCGTTTGTATTTTTTTGCCATACAATAATTCTCCTTGAAATGATCTCTATTGTACCGTTAATCCTGTAATTTGGCAGTAACAACTATTCGGTGGGTGTCTTTCATGTATGGATAACAGGAGATCAGGGTTACCACCGGATCGGTTGTGGGAGCCATCACCTCCACATCCAGCGGTCCAACAATCCGGGTCTGTTCCACAACATAGATATAAGACGTTTGGTTTGTATAAACAATCACCTGGTCTCCTTCCACCAGTTTGTCCAAATAACGGAATATTTCTCCAAAAATGTCATTATGGGCAGATAAAATTAAATTCCCCTTTTCACCAGGATTCGCAGCTCCGATGTGCTGCCCGACACCTTTTTTTAGCTGCTCAGGAGTATCTCCCTGAACGATGGGAGCATCCACATTGATGGCTGGAATTTGAATTCGCTGTGCCTGTTCCGGACTGGAAGTCGGAATTGGCAGGTTTGCCATGCTCTCCACCAGGGGTCGCAGGTGTTCCGGTATTTCAGCGTCATTGGGCTGTCCACCATCCGATCCTGTGGGAGGAGTATGCCCGGAGGGAAGCACAACCGCCATGATTTGGGCTGTAGGGGTCAGGGTTGGCTGCTCAAGAACGGAAGCCACCTGCTGGTTCAGATCACGTAATATGTTCATCCCATTAAACAGGATCATAACCAAGCCGACGACTGCTGCAACTTCCACCAAAACCAGAAATTTGTTCATGATATTTTGGTGTGGTCTGGCTGAGGTTTCCCCGCCTTCAGGTGGATCGATGTCCGGCTCGCTGCGTAATGATCCCAATCCGGGTGATTGAGGGTGTGAATCCACAACAATAACCCTGCCAGTCCGCCGATATGCAGCCAACCGTGCGCTTCGTTCCGCTCTGCGCCGATCGATCAATATCTGGCGAAGTTCATCCACACTCAGATCTTCCACCGATCGCTTTCGTGCCATGGGAATCCTCAATCAATCACAGTCTGACCATTCCCTGTGATTATACCCGATTATGTTTTAATACCTTTTCCTAGCTTGCCGTTGATGAACGGTTACTTTTCCGCTTGGGATTTGCCCTCTTCTGAATGGAGCGGCGTCCGGTTGCTTTTCCTGCATTGGGTGCCAGGATCAGACTGAGTTGATTGAGCGCCCGTGGATCGTACTCCCGCCGCCCGCAGACATCACACACCCAGGCTGGAAAATCCGGCACTGTGATGAGCTGATCACCCAACCAGGTAAAATAGGTCACATCTGCCGGCTGCATCTGCCCTGCCGGGCAGCTGCCACACGGAATATTAACCGGGGGTCTCAAGGCAGGAAAACGGTCACTCATTTTTCGCCTCGGTCATGATTTTAACCCCGGAGCTGGTTCCCAAGCGGTTGGCGCCAGCCGCCAGCATGGCTCGGGCATCCGCCAGTGAACGAACACCGCCTGAAGCCTTCACACCCATCACACAGGGACTGCCTGCAACCCGGCGCATCAGTTCCACATCCTGCACAGTTGCCCCACCGGTGCTGAAGCCTGTGGATGTCTTTACGAAATCCGCACCAGCTTCCTTCGCCAGCAGGCATGCCATGATTTTCTCGTCACGGGTCAGAAGACAGGTTTCGATAATGACCTTCAACAAAACTCCACTGCTGTGAACCGCCTGTGCGACTGTGGTAATGTCCTCGAGCACCGCCTCCACATCGCCGCCCTTCAATAAACCAACCGGTAGAACCATGTCAATCTCTGTTGCACCTTCCGTGATGGCGCGCTGCGCTTCAAAGACCCTGGTCGCTGTCGGTACTGCGCCCAGTGGAAAGCCGACCACGGTGCATACAGCAATTTTGCTGTCCTTCAGGAGACGGGCAGCCCGGGGAACATACACAGGATTGATGCAGACTGCGCCAAATTCGAATTCGCGGGCTTCCACGCAAAGCTGATCAATCTGTTCCGGAATGGCTTCCGGTTTTAACAAGGTGTGATCGATCATGGCAGCAAGGAATGATTCATCCCCTGCCCCATCTGAAGGAAAGGGCGGAAGTTCTTTTTTATATTCAGCAAGTCTTGCATGGATTTCTTCAATGGTTATCATGGAGTGCTCGCTGCATTTACAATTTCCGGATTTTTTAATATTTTTGCCTCTGAGAAAGGCCAGTAAACAACCAGCGCCCGTCCAAGGACATTGTCCATTGGAACCATTCCCCAGGTGTGAGAATCGGAGGACTGGTTGCGGTTGTCACCCAACACAAAAATGGAATCCGCCGGTACAGTCCATGTCCCGCTGTAGGAGGGTGGCGCAGAGATATAATCTTCTGTCAGGGTATACCCATTAACCGAGACATTGCCATTCGTGATCTCGACAACATCGCCCGGGGTTCCGATCACCCGCTTGATATAATCCTCTGCCGGGTTCAATGGATAATGAAAGATGACGATATCACCATGATCCACATCACCCAATTTATAAGCCAGTTTATTGACAAGAAGAAATTCGCCTGGATTTAAGGTAGGCTTCATCGAGATATTTTCCACCCGTACCCGTCCCATAAACGCATCAATAACAAAATACAGGACAACCGCCAGCAGCAGGGTCTGCACAATCTCCAATAATATGGATTTTGTACTCCGCGGCTCTGGTTTTACAGGCTCATTTTCTTCGATATTTACAGAATGGTAATTATCCAAACGTTCCTCCAGGTTTTCCCTTTCACGCGTTGGATTATAGTCCTCATAAGATTGAAATACAAGCCCCGCTTACTTCCCAACCTTGCGAAGATGGGCGCCACATATCCGACAATATTGATCTCCAGCATCAGCTCGTTTGCCGCATTCATGGCAATAAACTGGTTCCCTGGCTGCCTTTACCTTGGGCTCTGCTTTATATCTTCGATAAACCTGCTTTTCTTCCAATGTGGCAGAACGCCACCAGATGTACCAGGCAACAACCAGGATCATGGTGATCAATCCCAAGAATGCCAGTCCCCATGGCAAAAACGATATAATCTTTAATTGACCCGGGACATCCCTCAAGGGGGCGGATGGTTTGAGGGGCTGTGATTTGAAGCTTAATCCATCATCCGTCTTCATATAATTAATCATCAATTGATATTCTGAATCAATGGCAACCGGACCCACCGACCCTTCATAATATGTCAGACCGTCTTCACGTAAAATTCCCTCTCCCAAATTGGGTTTGATGGTCATTTGCGAGGCATTAACTGGTTGCTGAACTGATAAGGATAAATTGCGAATTTCAAGATCACCTGCCCAGGTGTAGACGATGGTCCGATGGGAGGTATTGATACTTAACCTGGGATCATAATATTCAATCTGGATAAGATTGGAAGGTGTAGTAAAGCTGATCCATGCCCATTTTTGATCCGAGCGGAATTGATAATCCAGCAGATAAGGCATTTCACCTTCAAGATAATAAGCCACATTATATGGTCGCCCGGCTTCAACGGGTATGCGAAGAGCCAACCGTGCCGGCAGGGTTGTGTTGGAGTCCAGCTTCATCCGATAAATCACCAGGACTTCCGGTTGATCATATTCCGACCATATGCTCACGAGCATGTCATCAATGATGGGCTGCTCATCCACCTGGGAGAATCCCATCAACCCCGGCACCAGCAATAGCACGCAAAGAAATCCAATTAATTTCATGCGCTGCCTTTTCATAGATTTGATATTACCATAAAAGTATACAATCCCGGTCAATAAGCATTATTTCAATGATCAACTGTTCCCCAGCTCAACCATGCATATTATAATTACTAAACAACAGACCGGTAAAATTCAAGAATAAAAACTACTGGATAATTTTTACACTGGTGTGATGAAGAACTTTTATATTCACCAAACCCCTTGTCGTTCATGAAAGGAATAATCAGCCATGGCTACGGATAACTTTTATATTGGACGGAATTTTGACCTTGCTTCCGGAAAATTACAGGAACAAAACGTGGAATTGGAACCATCCAATCTGACAACGCATGCCATCATCACCGGCATGACTGGTTCCGGCAAGACGGGTCTGGGTGTGATTTTACTGGAAGAGGCAGCCTTGCATCATATTCCGGCAATCATCATCGATCCCAAGGGTGATTTGACAAACCTCCTGCTGCATTTCCCCGAATTTCGCGCCTCCGATTTTGAACCCTGGCTGGATCCGGAAACCGCCCGTCGCCTGGGAAAACCCCTGGAGGAAGTAGCTGCAGAAACCGCCAATACCTGGAAGAATGGTCTGGCGTCATGGGGGCTGGGACCAGCTGACCTGCAAAATCTGGAGAAGAGCGCCCGGTATACCATCTATACTCCGGGCTCTTCCTCCGGTATCTCGGTCAATATCCTTTCATCCTTCGCCAAACCGGATCAACTTTGGGATCCCAACCGGGAAACCTTGCGTGAAAAAATTGCCACCATCATCACTGCTCTGCTCAACCTGGTGGGTTTGACCAATATCGATCCCCTGCGCTCCCGGGAGCATATCCTGTTATGCAACCTTTTGGAAAACGCCTGGAGCCAGGGACATTCGCTGGATTTAACGGAATTAATTCTTCAGGTTCAGACCCCTCCCTTCGACCGCCTGGGTGCCTTCCCGCTGGATAATTTTTTCCCACCCAAGGACCGCTTTGACCTGGCAATGCTGTTGAACAGCTTTTTAGCTTCACCCTCATTCCAATCCTGGCTGGAGGGGCAACCTTTGGATATTGGCAGCCTGCTTTTTTCGGATGACAACCGCCCCCGCCATTCAATATTTTATATCGCACACCTCAGCGAAAATGAGCGCATGTTCTTCACCACCCTGCTCTTTGCTTCCATAGAGTCATGGATGCGCGCCCAGCGCGGCACCAGCGGATTGCGCCTCCTCATCTACTTTGATGAAATCATGGGGTACCTCCCCCCGGTTGCCAATCCACCCTCGCGTGTGGTGATGCTGCGCATGCTGAAGCAGGCGCGGGCTTTTGGGGTTGGAATGGTTCTATCCACTCAAAACCCTGTCGATGTGGACTATAAGGCGCTATCAAATGCCGGTATCTGGATGATTGGACGTTTGCAAACCCAGCAGGATAAGGATCGCTTGCTGGATGGTTTACGGGTTGCCAGCGGAACGGTTGATCCAGCGGAATACGATAAATTGATTTCCTCATTAAGCAAGCGTACTTTTGTCTTCCACAATGTGCATAAACCCAAACCAGTCATATTTCAGACCCGCTGGACGATGAACTACCTTACCGGTCCACTAATGCGCACTGAAATCCCGCTGCTCAACCAGATGGCTGGCGCAGTGGTAACCCCCCCGGTACAACAGGTAGTCTCAGCCCCGGGTGCCGCCCAGGCGGGAATTCCATCCACAGCACCACAGACCCTCCCTCCCCAGCCAACCGCTGCCCCCGGTTTGGGAGCCAAACCCGCAGTTCCTGTCGGCGTCAGTGAAGTTATATTGCCAGCCGACCTGCTACTGAACAAGGCGGTGGAAGCTGCCCGGATACAACTGGCGGGTGCAACCGAACCTGAGGGGATTCTCTACCGTCCAGCGCTGTTCTGCCAGGCGGAAATCCGCTACCTGGCGCGTAAATACAACCTTGAACATAGCCGCAAGGTGGCAGCCTTGTTGACCGATCCTGGAACGGGTCTTGTGAGATGGGAAGACTTCACCTGTCCTCTTGTGGCAGATTCTGCACTTGTCTCACTTCCACTCTCCAAAAGCCGGTTTGAAACCCTGCCCAACTGGCTTTCAGACGCCAAACGTGTCAAGGATTACGAGACCGACTTTATCGACTGGATGTATCGCAATGGCACGATCCGCCTGCGCGCCAATGAGGTGTTGGGCGTTTATGCCGACCCGGAAACCAGCAGCGAAGATTTCCGAAAACTATGCACAGATGCCGCCCACACCGCCATGCAGGCGGACCTGGATAAAATTGAAACCATCCATAAACAAAAACTGGCTGCCCTCCAATCCAAAATCAAGAAACAGGAATTTGAAGTGGAAAGCCAGCAAAAGGAGTTTTCACAACGCAAGCTTGAAGAAGTGGGTGCCGGTGGTGAATTTTTGTTAAGCGCGTTTACCGGGCGTAAACGCAGTCTTTCAACCAATTTGACAAAGCGCCGGTTGACTGCCAAGGCAAAGCAGGAATTGGAGCAGGAACTATCCGAACTGGAAGAGCTGGAAGCCCAGTTGAAAACCATTGAAGAGGAAAACAAACGGGCTCTTGCTGAAGCTGAAAAGCGGTGGCAGGATGTGGCTGCCCAGGAGACCGAGGTCCCCATTACCCCCTACAAGAAGGATATTTACCTGCAAATGTGCAGTATCGCCTGGGTTCCCCACTGTCTGATCCGCGTGGGTGGTGACCTGCGGGAGATTCCCGCCAGCATCCAGGCAGTTTGATCAGCTCATCTCCTGCCGACCCGCCAGGGCGCGCAGAAGCGTGTTCTGATCAGCATATTCAAGGTCGCCCCCAACCGGCAGACCGCGCGCCAGGCGAGTGACTCGGACACCAAGCGGAATTAAATGCTGCCGCAGGTACAGGGCGGTGGCATCACCCTCCATGCTGGGATTGGTCGCCAGGATCACCTCAGTCACGTTACCTTTTTTCACCCGCTCAATCAACGGGGTTATTTTCAAATCCTCCGGTCCCACTCCCTCGATTGGTGAGAGTACTCCATGCAGCACGTGATACTTGCCATAAAAGCCGGCAGTGCGTTCCATCGCCAGCACATCCAGCGGCTCCTCCACCACACAGATGATCCCTTCCTCCCGGCGGGGATTGGAGCAGATCTCACATTGTGGTTGATCAACCAATGTAATATTGAAACAAGTCTGGCATTGCCCGGTGGCGGATTTTAACCGCATCAGCACCTCCGCCAACACCAGGGAGGCTTCCTCGGGTGCCCGCAATAAATAAAACGTCAGGCGGGAAGCGGTTTTGGGACCAATTCCCGGCAGGCGCTCAAAGGCGGTAATCAGGTTTTCAACCGGTTCTGGAAGAATGGACATGAAATTACCCTGAGGGTCAGATCATGCCCGGCAGACCACCGGTCAATGGACCCAGCCGGTCAGCTTCCAACTGGCGCGATTGATCCAATGCCAGGTTCACAGCTGACAGGATTAAATCCTGCAGCATTTCAGCGTCGGCATCCTTTAAAACTTCCGGGGCAATCTCCACTGATTTGCATACCTGGGCGCCGGTCATGGTGATCTTGATCACCCCGCCGCCCACACTGGCAGTGACGGTCTCCTCAGCCAGCTTTTCCTGGGCTTCCGCCATCTGCTCCTGCAAGCGCTGAATTTGAGCCATCATCCCCCCGCCCGCGCCCCGGTTTTTTCCTCCAGGGGGTCGATTAAATCCTTTTGCCATTCAAATCTCCTCTAATCTCGGTGTACTATTTTCCCTCCCAGGTTGAGGGCGGTTCCTACAATCCCATCCGGATCCTCAAGATCTGTCGGCATGCTCCCCCCCTTGCTGCTCAGCACCACGCAGGAAATGGGAATTTCCACACCCGCAGCCTGACGGATCGCATCACGGGTAATTTCCAGGTTGTCGGGGGTGTCCATCTTGGATCGTACAACCTCGGAAGCAAACGACAGAATGAGCACCTGGTCTCTCAATGTAACGGACTTGACAGAATTTAATAATGCCTGGGTGGCTGACTTTCTATTCTTGACAAGCTGCTTCACCTGTTCCCAGCATTGAAGGATTGTTTGTAATGAAACCTCGCCAGCCGGTACGGGTGGAATTTCCAATTCCGGTTCAAGGGTGGCATCAACTTCCGCCTGTTTCCCGCCTGCTTCAGGTTCGATCTCTTTCACCTTGGGGACCGGCTTGCTCATGGTCCTGGTCGGTAAGATTCTCATCATATGGCTGATCCGGATTCTCAAGCGCTCGCTAGCACGGGCGAAGAAAATCAATGACCTGATGGCCCGTTTCATCCTGCAGCTGGTCAACATCACCGGTTGGATTTTCCTGGCAGTAGCCTTTCTGCAGCACATGGGCTTGGACATGGGGCCGGTGCTTGCCGGGCTGGGAATCACCGGTGTCATTCTTGGCTTTGCCTTCCAGGAGACCATCGGCAATTTGCTCAGCGGGGTGATGATCGTCATCAACGCCCCTTTCAGAATCGGGGACTACATCGAGACAGGCTCCTTCAGCGGAACGGTCACCGACATGGATATGATC
>CALMHE010000233.1 GCA_937863865.1 uncultured Anaerolineaceae bacterium
GCTCAACAGCAGGTATTTAACACCTCGACGATCACAATCCAATCGGAATCAGATGCCTGGCAGGCATACAATGATATGCAGGCGGATGCAGTCCTGACTTTATCTTCTCACTACCTGGCGAGCCTGCCGGGAGATTCGGCAGCCATCCCGCTGCCCGCCATCAATCCCTCACCGGTCTCCATGCTGGACGGCTGGTTGGTTTGCCTGAGTGACCCAATACCGGAGCGGCGTGCCCTGGC
This sequence comes from uncultured Anaerolineaceae bacterium, assembly GCA_937863865.1. Lineage (GTDB taxonomy): Bacteria > Chloroflexota > Anaerolineae > Anaerolineales > Anaerolineaceae > CALMHE01. Next base: position 240 of record CALMHE010000233.1, read on the forward strand.
AATCCGGCTTGCAGAATTTCTGGTGGATCCTGCCTTCCTGGCAGAATGGTCACAACAGGCTGGCTACCTGCCCACCCATTCCTCATCCCTTGTTGCCTGGAAAAATCAATCCTTGCGAAATTTATTATCCGGAACATTACCCAATGCACCGATCATACCGGACGCATATCTGACATCCAGTCTTGGTCCCATCCTGCGGGATGCCACCATTCAAGTATTGGAACGCAATCAATCCCCCCTGCAGGCAGCCCAGGATGCCATTAACCGAATCGGGACACATTAACCATGAAACGTGTGGCTGATATCCTTCGGAACATCCTTGACAAATCCTTCCATAAATCATTGCCAACCGCTGCCATTACATTGGTGATTTTAATTTTCCTGATGGCAGCAATCGCCTGGTCAGAACCGCTTCCATCCCACAAAACAACCTCAACCAATCAAATAACCATGGGAACAGATGCCTTTTCCACCGAACAGACCCTGCTGCCCACACAACCCGCCCAGGTTCCACAGGCAACCCCCACCTCAAACATTCCCCCTGAGTACATCGGCAATCCTCATCAAACGGATGGATTGGTGATCGGAAGCAGTGTTCTGATCCTGGTGATTATTATCAGCACTCTCAGCCTGCTTCGAGGACAATCCCATTCCAGTAAGTCAAGAAAAATTTCAGATTAAAGCTCAATCAGGATGATCGACTGATTGGCATATTTTCATAAAATATGATTTATGGGGGAATATATTATGATAGCAAACCTGGAAAGATAGTTGCTGCTCAATATCTCAATGCAAACAACGGAACGAGCATTTCATTTGACGAGAGACCGCCATGCCTTCCCAATAATGGATTTTCCCGTTCAGCCCACCAAAGGTAGGCATCGTAATTGGGCAGAATCACCCAATCCCCCAACCGGTCCAATGAACGAGTGTACACAGGTCCATTTCCGAACAACCCCAATGTGATCAGCTCCCGGCTCTTCATCATGCAAAATTCGCCTGGAAATTCCTTTTCAATGTACTTGCGGACGAGTTCCTCACGCCCCGGATGGATGTATAAATAGGACAGCCGGTTCTCACCAGTCGGCTGCATGATGAGTGATTTCATCAACTCCGGATGATGTTTGAGATTATATTTTTCCAGTCGTGGAGTCCGAATCAGCCCATGATCAGCGGTCATTAAAAATAATCCATCCCCTCTGCCTTGCTCGCAAATCTGATTTAAAAAACCATCCAACAGGCTGCTGAATGATTTAAACTCAAGAACCACACGTTCATCGTCCGGTCCATACCGGTGGGATAATTCGTCAATGTCCCCCCAGTAAGCATATGCATAGCTTTTATCATCCTGATGCAGGTTCATCCAACCACGCAGAGAAACCCATAAATCATTGACTGTGCGGTACCCGTAGACATCCACGTCTTGAAGCAGCATTTTTGAGAGACCTGAACGGGCGATGCTGTTATGTTGAAAGGCAATTATATCCAGATCGTATTTCTTAAATTGATTTCCGAGAACCGGCACAGGCAGGAAAGTCTCTGGTTTGAAGCCTGCCAGCTGCAAGGAACCTGTATTGCCATTGAATGCTGATGGTGATTGGAAAATCATATTGGCAACCATGCCGAATTCTTTCAACCAGATTTCATAGCCCAAGATGCCATGCTGGATGGGAGTGACACCAGTCCACAAGCTGGTGAGCGCGGTTGAGGTTGTGCTGGGCACAACGCTTGTCAATGGAAATAAATTCGCTGTTTGCAGCCATTTTGACCAGGGTTCCTGCCTTAGAAATTGTTGAAAGAATTTCAATCCCAGTCCATCCACAACCAGTAATATGATTTGCCTGCAAGGATCACCCAATGATTTCATAAATTCAGTTCCCAGTGGACAGGATTTGACTGGGGGTATTTCAAGGAACTCACAGATGGATGCTGGAAGATTGGCAATGGATTGCCCTCCATATGCCGGATGAATTATCCCCATACAGCTTTCCAATCCCGGCAGGTGATAATCAGTCAGGTTTGACAAATATTGTGGAGTTAAATCTGGCAAAATCGTCCTCCGGAAATGTGAACTGAACTTATCTTATCATATATGGGTCTCATGGCTCCCCATCAAACAGGAGTAATGATTTCAATGGAATTGGCTATAATTTAAATAAGGAAGATATTGTTTGGGAAGGGTGCGTGGTATGGCTGTGAATCGAAAAACCTTATCATGGTTTGATTTTGATCAATTAATCGATAAATTAATTCCCCAATTTGATGTTGAATTTGATGTTCTGTTGATCATCACACGTGGCGGGATAGTTCCTGGTGGAGCATTGGCGGAAGCTCTGGATTTAAACATCATTCTTACTGCTAGTGTGGATTTTCCACCCATTACGATGGAAATGAATGAGAGTGAACGGGCACGATTACAGGCTTTTCCCAAATTCGTGCAATTTCCAGAAAACGAACTCCTCCTGGGTCAAAAAATCCTGGTTGTGGATGATGTCTGGGGATCCGGAAGGACCATCACCGCAGTTCAAGACCGGGTAAGATCCGCCGGTGGAGTCCCATTCACTTGCGTATTACACTTCAATCCCCACCGCAACCTGTTCGGATCCTCGCGCCCGGATTATTATGCTGACCTGACCAGCACCTATATCATTTATCCATGGGAAGTGCAACGCGGCCCGCGTTATGCCATCCTGCCAGGAATTCCTTAACAAATCAGATTTCTCATCCCAATAAGGCTGCCAGATAACCTTCCACCATACCATCCAGATTGAAGGCTTCTTCAGCCCGCTGGCGGGCGGCAATCCGAAAGCGCTTTTGATCCCCCAGAAGTTCCTTCACCCCACGGAGGAGTGAATCCACATCCGGCGGTTCCAGATTCCAGTAATCCGAGCCATATGGCACCACCCGACCGGCATCTCCCGCCACCAGTTCAGGCAGCGCTCCGGTGGCATACGCGGCAACCGGTAAACCACATGCCAGTGCTTCCACAACTGCATTGGGGCAGGCAGCATTTAGATCGGCTGAGAAGAGGACATGGGCGGAACGATCCAATCCAGGCACCTGTTCCCGGGGCACAATGCCTTTCCAACGAATGGGAACCCGGGTGTGTTCCTCCATATGTTTTCGGATATCCATCGGAACATCAGAAACCACCATCAATTCCACCGGTTTATCCACTTCACCATCCAGTCGATGGATTAATTCCACGGCTGTTTCCAGACCCTGTTCTGTCCCTCCCTTTAAATGTCCTTCCACAAGCAGGACACGATACACGTCCTCCGGTGGCTGCTCCTCGCCCAGGGGTGTGTAGGTGGTCAGGTCCACACCATTATATAGGACCTGCCCCGGCACAGGAACCGCGCCATAAACAGTATGCCACCACTGCCTGGCAAATTGTGACTGGTAAACAATCCGGTCCGCCAGCCTGCGGCGGATGGTGCTCAACAACCAGTTCCCCCATTCTGATTTCAGGAAATGTTTCAAACCAGTATTTCGTTTTTTATGAATCCAGTTCATTCCGTTCAGACGCTGGACAATCCGCAGTCCCCGCCGCCTGGCTTGGATCAACAAGTCCAACCTTTTGGTGCCCGCAATGACCAGAACAGCCTTGCAGGTGGGATCAAAAGGATCATGATGTGCAGAAATCCCCCGCCCCTCCAGCCCCTGTTTCAACTTGGCTTGAAATGATGCAGGTCCCCCCAACCCGGTCGTGTTGGGCAGTATGCAGATGCTTTCAGGCATGATAATTCACCAGCCCATTGACGATTCGTTCAGCTGCATGCCCGTCACCAAATGGATTAGCTGCCTGCGCCATTGCAGCATGGACAGCCGGATCGTCCAGCAGGCGGGAAGCTTCCCGGACAATCCGTTCCGGATCCGAGCCGACCAGCTTTAATACGCCAGCCTCCAAGCCCTCCGGACGTTCGGTCACTTCGCGCATCACGAGTGTGGGCACCCCCAGACCTGTAGCTTCCTCTTGAATTCCTCCGGAATCTGTCAACACCACCATGGCATGTTTGAGTAAATGCACCATGGGCAGATAATCCACTGGTGGAAGGAGGGTGATATTGGGTATCCCACCCAATATGCGGTAAACCGGTTCCTGAACATTGGGATTCAAGTGCACCGGATAAATGATTTGAATGGAATCCATATACCGCTGCGCCAATTCACTCAATCCCCGACAGATATCCTCCAGTGGCTTCCCAAAATTTTCCCTGCGGTGGGCAGTAACAAGCACAAGCCGCTTCCCATTGGGTTGGATATCCTTGGCATCCAATAACTGCCTGGTTTCAGATGGCATGGGTTGTTTCACAATCATCCTTAGGGCATCAATCACCGGATTCCCGGTGACCATGATATGCCCATCCAGCACACCCTCGCGAAGTAAATTTTGGCGGGCGTGCCCGGTGGGAGCGAAATGCAAATCAGCCACCACACCGGCTATACGCCGGTTGATTTCCTCCGGAAAAGGCTGCCATTTATCAGCTGTCCGTAAACCGGCTTCCACATGTCCAACCCGAATTCGGTTGTAGTAACATAACAACGCCGTAGTCATCACCGTGGTTGTATCACCCTGGACCAACACCCAGTCAGGATTTTCTTCCCGTAATACGGGATCAAGATGAGTCAGAATCCCGGCAGTCAGTTCTGCCAGGTTTTGATCAGGACGCATCAAGTTGAGATCGATATCCGGGGTAATTTGAAATACATTCAAAACCTGATCCAGCATTTCACGATGTTGGGCAGTCACACAAACCCGGGATATTACACCCGGGGTATTGGAAAGGTGCAGCACAACTGGCGCCATTTTGACCGCTTCCGGTCGGGTGCCAAAAATGCTGAGCACTCGGATTGGTTTCAAATCAACTCCCTCCCCACACCCAGGCGATAAAATGTAAATCCATTCTGTCGCCAGGCTTCCTGCTGCCAACCATTTACGCAATCAATCGCGATCCGGGCGGCAGTCATGTTGGCTGTATTTTCAGGGTCAAGGTTCCGCAATTCTTCGTGACCCACAAGCAGTAATAAAGCATCAGCCCCTTTCACCGCGTCTTCATACCGGGAATAGGATGCCGCTCCCTGTACTTTAAAATCAGGCTTGAATGGTTCATAGATCTGTACATATAAGCCAGCCTCAATCAGCAAGTGAACCACCTCAATTGCCGGGCTTTCGCGCAAATCATCCACGTCCGGTTTGTATGCCAGACCCAGAGCGGCAATCGTCTTCCCATGAAGGTTGCCCAGGCCGCGTTGGACCATCTGCAAGACAAACCGGGGCTGCGAGTCATTGACATCCCGGGCAGTATGAATCAGCGGCGTCAGGTCTGGGGCTGCCTGCACCAGGAACCAGGGATCCACGCTGATGCAGTGTCCACCCACACCCGGACCCGGATTCAGAATTTTCACCCGCGGGTGCCGGTTTGCCAAACGGATCGCCTCCCAAACATCCACGCCAAACCGGTCTGCCAGCCGGGAAAATTCGTTGGCAATGGCAATATTGACATCCCGGTAGGTATTTTCCATCAGCTTGACCATCTCTGCGGTGGTGGCATCCGTCAGGATGATTTCCCCGCGCACAAAGGTGGCATACAGATCACGCCCTGCCCGGGCAG
>CALMHE010000234.1 GCA_937863865.1 uncultured Anaerolineaceae bacterium
GGATTCCACGTTATTGAAAGTCATGGCTGAGGGTAAAACCATTATCATGACTTCACATGACCTGGCGCGTTCAGCGGACCTTGCCACTCGTTTTGATGTTATTTCACATGGCATCATTTCCGCTTCCATTCATGGACAAAATCTATCCCCGGATGGACTGCTTGAATTTTATCGAAAGTCATTGGAAAATCAGCTTGTGGAAGGTTTATCATGAAAACCGGCGCACCCTCCTTTTGGAAAGCGATTGCTGCCATCTTCTGGAAGGACATCGCCACTGATTTTCGCAGCCGTGAAATGATTTCAGCGATGTTGATTTTTGCATTGATGGTTCTTTTGATTTTTAATTTTGCACTGGAACTGGATGCAAAGACCAGGGCAAATGTCATCTCGGGTGTTCTTTGGGTGACCATTGTTTTTGCAGGCACGTTGGGCTTAACCCGTTCCATGGCAATGGAGATGGATCGCGGCTGTCTGGATGGTCTGTTACTGGTACCGGTGGACCGTACCGTCATCTACCTGGGAAAAGCCCTGTCCAATTGGGTGTTTATCTTAATGGTGGCATTGATTGTTCTGCCTGTTTTCAGCATTTTATATAATGTCAATCTGTTTCTCCCAGGTTTGCTTCTTGTCATTCTGTTGGCATCAGAGGGCTACGTTGCAGTGGGAACATTACTCTCGAGTATGTCTGTGCAGGCACGCACACGGGATATTCTGCTGCCCATTTTGTTATTTCCGGTAATTATTCCAGTGTTGGTGGCAGCAGTAAAAGCTACCAATGGTTATTTACAAGGCTTTGGCTGGACGGATATATCAATTTGGATGAACTTGTTGATTGTTTATGATGTCATCTTCACTGTAATTTCCTTCCTGGTCTTTGAATATGTCATCGAGGAGTGAGGAATGAATCAAAAGCCAAAATTGTTGACCGTATTGGATTGGATCACAGGTATCCTTTTCAGCGGAGCAGTGATTGCAATTTTCCTCTACGCCCCAATGGAAGCTGTAATGGGTTGGGTTCAGAAGGTTTTTTATTTTCACGTTGCATCAGGATGGACGGGTATGCTGGGTTTTCTCCTTGCAGCCACGGCAGGAATTTTTTATTTGCTAAAGAAAGATCCTGTCTGGGATCGGGTTGGATATGCCGCGGTGGAAATTGGGATGGTTTTCATGTCAATCTGCATCATCTCCGGGTCGATTTGGGCAAGACCGATTTGGAATACATGGTGGACATGGGAACCCAGGCTGACGACCGCTGCAATAATGGTTTTGATTTATGCAGCATATTTATTGCTGAGGCAGGGGTTGGAGGAACCGGAACGGAGAGCCAGGTTTGGAGCTGTATATGCCGTTGTTGGTTTTATCAGTGTCCCCATGACTTTTTTATCCATCAGACTGTTCCGGACAATCCATCCTGTGGTGATTGGCGGTAATCAGCCCGGGGTATCCGGAGCGTTTGATATGACATCAAAGATGGTTCAAGTCCTCATCCTCTGTCTGTTGGCTTTCTCCTTTATTTTTGCGGATATTCTCTGGCACCGAATCCGCCTTGGCGAACTGGCTGACGAGGTGGAACAAAAGAAAATTTTCCTGCAATCCCCCGAAAGGTAGGTGAAGATGGAAGCACCTGCGAACACATTAAATTATTTTATCGCCGGATATGGGGTCATCTTTATGTCAATATTGATCTACAGCATCAGTCTGTGGGTCCGCTGGCGAAAATTAAAACGGGAGGAATCCCATCTCACTGAATTGGCTAAAAAACGGACGAATCATTAACTTACAGGAAAAGAATTCCTCCTGATAATATTGATAAATTCAGTCTTTTATTTTTGATTAAAAATAGCTATACTATTAACAGCGACTCATGCGATCTAGTGGAAGGAGGCATGGATATGTTTAGTCATTCGGGTCGTATCATTTGGATACGTTTAATAATTATCCTTTCCCTGCTGGGAGGGGCAATGATCATTCAACCTGCACCCGTCGTACAGGCTGGTTCCATTCCAACCTTCAACATTACCAGTGTTACTGCGGGTGTCTCCGTCACCATCAAAACTGCGAATTTCCCACCCAACATGGATTTCACCGTACGCATGGGCAAGTATGGAACCTATGGAATAGGCGGAATTATTGTGACTGTCACCAATTCCGGTGTGGGTGGAACGTTCACTGT
>CALMHE010000235.1 GCA_937863865.1 uncultured Anaerolineaceae bacterium
GGTGTAATGGGGATATTCCAACAATCCCATGGCAAAGGAATCATCCATGGCTCCGTCCGGGTCACCGAGTACACCTGGTATAAAGCGGCTGATGGCATCAATCAATATTAATGCAGGCAGCTCTCCACCTGTCAACACATAATCACCAATGGAAATTTCATCGGTCACCAGATGCTGGCGAATGCGTTCATCAATCCCTTCATAATGACCACATAGTAAAGCAAGCCGGGTCTGAGTGGAAAGCTCTTCCACCACCGCCTGGGTAAGTGTCCGCCCCTGCGGGGTCATTAATATCAACGGGCATGCCGGCGGGGAACCGAGCACCTCCTCCACCGCAGCAAAGACCGGCTCGGGTTTCATCACCATCCCCCCGCCCCCGCCATAGGGGGCATCATCAGTCACATGATGCCTGTCTGATGTCCAGGTGCGAATATCATGCAGGTGCACCTCCAGCAAGCCGTTGGATCGGGCGCGCTGCAGGATGCTGGCTTCCAGATAGGGGATGAAAACAGCGGGAAAAAGCGTGAAAACATCAAACCGCATAGGAACCATTCTACCATTTTTCTTTAATGGGATAAATGGAACCGGCAGGCAAATAAAGGTCGATGATTAAAGGCAACTTACTTTGGGCATTTGACAAAGTAAGATTACAGCGCGATAATGATTGTCATATCCCACCATGAATAATCATACCTCCTCATCCAGCATCATCCGGGAAAACAACCTCAGCCTGGTGCTAAATCTCATCCATGCCGAAGGTTCTATTTCCCGTGCCGATCTCATCCGGCGCACAAATTTAAGTGCCACAACTGTATCCGCGTTGGTCAATCTCCTCATTGAAAGCGGAATTGTTCATGAGGCTGGCACAGGTGCGTCAAGCGGAGGTCGGCGCCCCATCCTGATTGAATTTAACTATCAGTATAAATATGCACTGGGAGTGGATATCGGTGCTTCACATATCACGGTTTTGGTGATGGATCTGCGGGGGCAGCCCCTTGCCCACCAAACCGTTCACCATACTGTTGTTGCTGACCCGACCGGTACTTTTGAACATGTCCGCCGGATGATTCGTGAAATTCTGGAAACCACACGTCTTCAACAAGCAGATTTGTTGGGGGTGGGATTGACCCTGCCCACTCCCCTCACTGGTGAAGCCCTTGATCGACCATTGACCTACTACATGCCTGCCTGGAAAGGCATCATCCCGGTTGCTGAAATCCGAAAAGTTCTTTCAATTCCCATCTATGTTGAGAATGACGCCAATGCAGGTGCCATTGCAGAGAAATGGTGGGACATTGGCAAGGGTTTGGAAAACCAGGTATTTATAAAAATAGGGGTTGGAGTCGGTTCCGGATTAATTTTAAACGGAGAGGTTTATCGCGGCCATGGTGGAACAGCAGGTGAGATCGGGCATACTACCATCGAGGTGAATGGCAAACCCTGCCGTTGTGGCAATAATGGATGTCTGGAAGCATACATCGGGGCTTATGAATTAATTGCTGATTTGTTATCAGCATATACGGAAGAAGGCGTATCCTCTCCATTTACTCATCCACCAACTGTCGAACAGTTGGTTCACGCCGCTGTACAGGGCGACGTGATTGCCGGGCAAATCGTCCAAAATGCCGGTCGGTATCTAGGGACTGCAATAGCAAATTTATTAAACCTCGTGGACCCGGGTATTGTCATCCTGAATGGCGACCTGGTCGAAGCCGGTCCACTATTGCTGGATGCAGTGCAGACATCCATCCATCAACGGGTCATGCCCATTGCCGCGCAGAGGACTGAAATTGCCATCAGTAAATTGGGCAAACTGGCTGTCGCCATCGGAGCAGCCACTCTGGTCATTCAACACGCTTTTCAACCTGCCAACCTGCCCAAGTCACTGAAACGATCCCAATCTTGAAGGTTATAAAAGGAGGTGATCAACAATCGAATCAGGATATTGGAAATGGAAGTATCGTAACTACTGGATTGAGACATTCAAGAAAGAGGAGATACATAACATGCAAAAGAAGTTGTTCATTTTCATCAGCATCATGCTGATTGCAGCTGTAATTCTTGCAGGCTGCACCCCCAAACCAACCGAACCTGCCGTCAGTACGACGGAAGCTCCAAAAACAGAAGCCACCCAGGTTGAAGTCTTTTCCTGGTGGACAGGTGGCGGCGAAGCTGCCGGGCTTGAAGCCATGCGGAAAGTATTCAACACCCAGTACCCCAACATTGAGTTCGTCAATGCAGCTGTGGCTGGCGGCGCTGGAACCAATGCCAAGGCAGTTCTCGCCACCCGCCTGCAGGCAGGCAATCCACCGGACAGCTGGCAGGGTCATGCCGGACAGGAATTGATCGGTACATATGTGGCAGGCAACCAGATTGAACCCCTTAACTTCCTTTATGATGAAGAGGGCTGGTTGAGCGTCATGCCGGAAACCCTGATCCCATTGATCTCAAAAGATGGGAAAATTTACTCGGTGCCGGTAAACATCCATCGCGCCAATGTCCTTTGGTACAATCCCAAAGTTCTATCTGACAACAATGTACAAGTCCCCAAGACCCTGGACGAATGGTTCACAGCCCTCGAAGCCTTGAAAGCCGCCGGCGTGGAAACACCACTTGCAATGGGTGAACAGTGGACCGCCATGCATCTGATGGAAACCGTCCTGCTGGGAACCCTTGGCAGCGACAAGTACAATGGTCTGTGGGATGGCACGACGGATTGGGCAAGCGCTGATGTGACCGCAGCAATCGACAATTTCATCAAACTGCTCGGATACACCAACTCTGATGCCACTTCCCTTAGCTGGCAGGATGCCTCCCAGCTTGTCGTCAACGGTCAGGCCGCGTTTAATGTCATGGGTGACTGGGCGGAAGGCTACTTCCGTGAATTGGGTAAAGCCCCCGAAACCGATTACGGTTGGGCGCCGGTCCCTGGTACGGGCGGAACCTTCCAATTCCTATCGGACTCCTTCGTTCTGGCTGTGAATGCACCCCATCGTGATGCAGCCATCGCCTGGCTGAAAGTTGCCGGTTCCAAGGCTGGACAGGATGCCTTCAACCCGGTCAAGGGCTCCATCCCGGCACGCAAGGATGGTGATCGCGCCCTGTACGGTGTATATCTGCAGTCCGCCATGGATGATTGGAACAAGGACGTTGTGGTTGGCAGTCTTACCCATGGTGTGGTCGCCAACGACTCGTGGAAGACCGAAATCGACACCGCCCTTGGTCTGTTCCTCAGCTCCAAGGATGGTAAAGCCTTCCAAACAGCACTGGTAGCCGCCTGCAAAGATTCAGGTCCCTGCAAATAATCCTTTCAACCTTTTTGGGGCGGGTTGCAAATTAGCCCGCCCCAACTTTTTTCTTTAGTGAGGTGATTCATGCGGAAGGATAAGGATCGGCTGCTTGGAATTTTACTGATATCACCATCCATTCTCGCGGTTGCCATTTTTGTTTATGGATTTATTGCCTGGTCTGTGCGGGTTTCCTTTTCCGATTGGAAAGGTTTAATCCCCGACTATGCCTGGGTGGGATTTAAAAATTACGCCCGGCTTCTGTTCGAAGATCCCCGTTTCCAGGTCGATGTCCGCAATACCCTCATCTTCACTATTCTTTTTGTTGGCGGTGCATTGATCCTGGGCTTGATACT
>CALMHE010000236.1 GCA_937863865.1 uncultured Anaerolineaceae bacterium
AAATGAACGCTGCCCGGTGGTACTGGCATGTGCTGCCGGTGGGGTGGATATTGAAGAGGTGGCGCGAAAGACACCGGAAAAAATCATTAAAGTCCTAGTGGATCCATTACTGGGTTTACGGGATTACCAGGCGCGGGATATTGCTGCCGGAATTGATCTGCCAAGGGAACACTGGCGCTCTTTTGTGACCATTACCCATGGATTATGGCAGGCATATTCTGAAAATGATGCCACGCTTGCGGAGATCAATCCTTTGGTGATTACATTGGATCACCGGTTGATTGCCCTCGATGGCAAGATGATTATCGACGATAATGCCTTGTTTCGCCAACCAGAGATTGCAGATTTGCGGGATCTGGATGAAGAAACACCATTAGAGACGGAAGCCCGGAAACATGATCTGGCATACATCCAGATGGATGGTCAGATTGGCTGTATGGTCAATGGAGCCGGGCTGGCAATGGCGACCATGGATATTATCAAGATCCAGAGGGGGGAGCCGGCAAATTTCCTCGATATCGGGGGAGGTGCTTCGGCGGAAAAAGTAACGGCTGCATTCCGAATTCTACTGACCGATCCCAATGTTCAAGCCGTACTGATTAATGTTTTTGGGGGCATTACGCGGTGTGACGAAGTTGCCCAGGGAATATTACTGGCAATTGACGAGATAAAACCGACAATCCCCATGGTCGTTCGGCTGGTGGGAACCAATGCAGAAGAGGGGCTGCAAATATTGGAAACTGCAAATCTGGTGACAGCCCAGACGTTGGTTGAGGCAGCTCGAAAAATCGTTGGGCTGGTACAAGGAGAATGAAATGAGCATTCTTGTCAACAAGAATACCCGCCTGCTTGTGCAGGGAATCACTGGCAAGGAAGGCTTGTTTCATACCCGCCAAATGATGCAATATGGCACCAATATTGTGGCAGGGGTGACACCCGGCAAGGGTGGTGAGTGGGTAATGAACGGGAAGATTCCCGTATTTGATTCATGCAAAATGGCAGTTGAATATACTGAAGCAAATACCTGCGTCATTTTTGTGCCTGCACAATATGCCACAGACTCAATTTATGAATCAGCTGATGCGGGGATCAAACTGATTGTATGCATCACGGAGGGAGTCCCCATCCAGGATACCATGCGGGTACGCAATTATATGGATCAACACCAAATACGGTTGATTGGTCCAAACTGCCCGGGATTATTGACAGCCGGTGAGTGCAAGGTCGGCATTATTCCAGGAAACATTACAATGCCCGGAAAAATTGGGGTTGTATCCCGTTCGGGAACATTAACCTATGAAGTTCTATATGCACTGCGTGAAGCAGGAATGGGGACATCCACATGTGTTGGGATTGGTGGAGATCCAATTATTGGCACAAGCTTTCTGAATATCCTGGAAATGTTTGAAGAGGATATCCGGACTGAACAGGTGGTGTTGATTGGTGAAATTGGGGGAACAGAGGAAGAACAAGCTGCAGATTATATCGCTGGACGGATGACCAAGCCAGTTGTAGCCTTTATTGCTGGTCGGAGTGCACCGGAGGGGAGACGGATGGGGCATGCCGGTGCAATTATTGAGAGGGGGATGGGCAGTGCCGAGGAAAAAATTGAGGTCCTGACATCAGCCGGTGTGCGTGTTGCCAACAACCCGGAAGAGATTCCAGGTTTCTTAAAACATTAATCAGCAGTCAAGAAAAAATTAAAATGAAAATGAGGTGGAGGATACGTATCGCACCTCATTTTATTGATTATTTATTTATTCCGGATGTTCAGATTGGATGATCCATATCCAATCTGTAATGAATGATAAGGAGCCGAAGAGACTATTTCTGAGCGTGTTCGGATACGTACCGTACTGCATCGGCAACCGTACGAATGGCGCGGGCATCATCATCAGCAATGTTCAGCCCAAATCGTTCCGATAAACCATCAATCAGGAAAAATTGATCCATGGAATCAGCTTTCAAGTCATCAATGAAGCTGGTCTCAGGTTTAATTTTATCACCGTCGACTTTCAGGACATCGATGATTACGGCTTTAACTTCTTCAAAATAATCCGTCATTTTTTCCTCCAGTGAATAAACTTGCTTTAGTGAATTGTATCTTGCATGGATATTCTGTCAAGGCATTTTAACAAAATTATTAAAATAAATTTATGATTGATCATGACAGGTAAATCGGTATTCATATTTTGGTATACTCACAGTATTATATAGCGGGAGCTTGCATATGGATGATCTGCTGTCAATACCGTCCCGGAAAGAAGATCATATTCGAATTAACTTGGAGGAGGATGTTGCATCCAACATAAAACCAGGTTTTGAACGATTTCGGTTTATTCACCAGGCATTGCCGGAAATCAAGCTGGATGATGTCGATGTGGGATTATCCATGTTTGGTAAAAAATTAAATTCACCCCTATTTATATCATCCATGACCGGGGGAGCCCGGCGGGCAGCTGATATCAATCAGCGGCTGGCTGAGGCAGCCCAGGCGGAAGGCATTGCCCTCGGTCTGGGTTCGCAAAGGGCAGCCCTGGAAAATCAGGAATATCAGAAGACCTTCCAGGTACGGCAATGGGCGCCAGATATCCTGTTATTTGCCAATCTTGGAGCTGTTCAACTTAATTATGGCTATTC
>CALMHE010000237.1 GCA_937863865.1 uncultured Anaerolineaceae bacterium
GCGGTAATGCTGTTCGGCAAGGATGCTGGTCGGGGCGATCAATGCAGACTGCGCGCCGTGGCGGGCGACCATTGCGACGGCCAGCGCTGCCACAACGGTTTTTCCTGAGCCGACGTCACCCTGAAGCAGCCGGTTCATCGGTTTTCCGGAGCTCATATCAGCGCAAATCTGCCCGATAACAGTCAACTGAGCTTTCGTTAGCGGATAGGGCAGTCTGGCTTTCTGCGCTTCCAGCCAGTCCTGCGGAGTATCGATGATAGCTGCGCTGAGTGCCTGCCAGCTGCGCTTCTGACGCAAGACGCCTAACTGCAGCAGGAAGATTTCATCAAATGCCAGGCGGGCACGGGCAGCCTTGAGCTGGGATTGCGATTCTGGGAAATGTGCCTGTTGCAGGGCATCAGATAGGGTGAGCAGGTTTGCTGCCTGCCTGATAGACGAAGGCAGAGGATCACGGACGCGCGGCGCCCAAAAAGAAACTGTCTGGTACATCAACCGGCGCAGCCAGCGTTGACCTATCCTGGCGGTTAATGGATATACAGGTAGAATCCGGTTGGTGTGTAAATGATCCTGGTCTATCTGTTCGACCTCGGGATGATTCATGACCAGGCGTCCCAGATACATATCCACCCTGCCGGATACCATCAACTGGGTTCCCGGCGAAAAACGGTTCAGCATGTATGGTTGGTTAAACCATGTCAGGCGGATTGAACCGGACCCATCAGATACAATGATTTCCACCCTTGACTTTCCGCGTGATGGTACCCCGGGCGGAGGGTACATATTTACTCTCTCAACTGTGGCGATGATGGAAAGTTCTTCGCCAAACTGGATGCGGTTGATGGGTTTAAGCTCACTATAATCCACATACCGCCGTGGAAAATAATAAAGAAGATCCTCCAGGGTTTGCAGCCCCAGTTCTTTAAAGGTTTGAAAGTTTCTGGGTCCAATACCTGGCAGGACTGTGAGAGGTGCCTGCAAACCAATGGACGCGGGTGATTCTGCTGCCCGGGAACGGATTGAGGATGAAGCGGTTTTTTGGGGAGGGATTTTTTTCGGAGAGATTTCTTGACTTGATGGAGTGACAACGACTGGTTTTATGATGATATTGCAGTCAAGCAGATTAGCAAGCTGGGAAATAATTCTCGAGCGTCCGGCAGAGTCGGCTGAAACATAAGAGCGTAATGAATCGACCACCTGCTGAATGATATCCGGGTCGACGCCACTGAACCTGGCTTCATTTTCCCAAATCGGAATAAATTTCTCAAATCCACCGACCACAGACCGGTTGTCAAATCCCCGATTGGCTTCCAGGTTGATGATTTTTTGAAGTTTTACGACGGGTGATGGCATGGTTTTATTGTACCCCATATCCGCCATCAGGCAAAAAAAGGTTAAATTTTCTCTGAAACGAACAAGCTCAATAATCGTGGACCGAAAAAAGTCGCAACCGGACTGGATAATGTATGTTCACTGAATTGAGTGTTGGGAAATGTCTCCTGGACAAATTGACGCAGCAGCCGGCTTTCCGGATTCATGGATGGATATCCCTGCACAAGCGAGATATAATGAAATTTTTCAAACTCATCCAAAAATTCTTGAAAGTAATCAATTGCCTGGCGGAATCCCCGCACCTTCTCCACTGGTTTAAGTCTGCCTTCCTCCAAAGTGAAAATTGGCAGAATGTTAAGCATTTCACCCACAGTCGCCTGGGCATGATCGAGATAACCGGAAGCATGCAGGTAGGATAATCCCGGGGTGCATATCAGCGCGTATTGGTGGGGTATCAAACCACGGATCAGACGTTCAGCATCCAGTGAGGATGCCCCCTGGCTTATTAAATCAGCTGCGATTTGAACCAGGTAACCCAATCCAATGGATACATTCTGTGAATTGATGATTTGCAGATTGATTCGATAGTCAAGAGATTCCATCGCCTGCATGGCGATCTGATAAAGTGGGCAGAGCTTTTCGGAAGCCAGGATGGCAATCACATAATTAAATTCACGCGCTAGCTGCACGAACAAATCCTGGAGAACGGATTGATCGGGTAATTCCAGGCGGGGTAACTGTCCTGCTTTGTTACCAGCCGGAAAGCTGGATAATTTTACATTCTTCGAATCAGTATAAACACGGTCATTTATCTTCAGGTTAAGTGGAAGAATCCTGACAAATGCCTTGCCGGGAAAAACAGGCTGTGGAAATTGAGCGGTGCTGTCTGTGAGGATACAGACTGATGACATGTTATTCGACAGCGATTATGAACTGGTAATGCGGTTGTCCCCCTTCATGCAATTCCACTTCGTGCATGGGGTAGGCTTCCCGAATTTTATCGACAATCTGGTTGACTTCATTGCGGGTGATGTTTTGTCCATAAAACAGGGTTATCCTTTCCCGATCTTTTGTACTGGCTTTATCCAATAAGACCAGACAGGCTTCCTGCAAATTGGAACTGGCTGCCACAAGTTGACCATTCAACAAAGCGATCACTTCACCCTGATTAACATTGACTCCATTGATCTGGATTGATCGCGTGGCAACCGTGATTTCTCCGGTCTCAACCTCTGTAATCGCGGCATTCATTTCGGAGACAATTTCATTCATATCCCCTTCAGGATTTAGGCAGAGCAGGGCGGACAATCCTTGGGGAACACTCCTGGTGGGGATGATGGCCACATTCTTCACGGTCATTGTTTTAGCGGTTTGAGAAGCGAGGATGATGTTTTTATTGTTGGGTAAAATAATGATTTGGTCGGTCGGCAGGTTCTCAAACGAGTGTAAAATCTGCTCAGTGCTGGGGTTCATGGTCTGCCCGCCTTCAACAATTGCTGCTACTCCCAGGCTGGCAAATATTCGGGAGATGCCGGCTCCTGGTGACACAGCAACGACTGCGATTTGACCGGGTTCCACATTGGCAGGATTTATCTGTTCTTCGGCTTGTTGACCATCCATCTGGGCGACCAGGTTTTCCATGGCTACCTTTGTCATGGTTCCAAGGGTCAGGATGTAGTCGATGGGATCATACCGCTTGTCAGTGGGTACATGTATGTGAATTCGATACATGCCATCGCCTTCACCAAGCTGAATGGAAGTTCCCATCCCGGACAAGTCCTCATAAAATTTGTCAAGGTTTAATGGGGCATTGGGAATAAAATCCACCACGACTTCAAAATCCTGACCGGGTTCAACCGCTTCCATGGATTCCTGCAATTGCATGGCAGCCAGGGGAACGACGGAAGTAAGAGCGGTATCAAGGGGCAGGTTGTTGATGTATCTCAACATGCCTTCGAAAATAT
>CALMHE010000238.1 GCA_937863865.1 uncultured Anaerolineaceae bacterium
TGTGTGCGGCGGCGTTGATTGGCGAAGGAGTCCATTTTGCCTTTCACTTCTTCCGGTGTGCTGGCATTAAGCGAAAATGTCGCCGACAGAATGACTGCCTGACCGGTTTGCTGCTTGAGGATGCTGGTACGATAGCCATATGCCATATGTTCACAGTTCCAGGTCTGCTTGCCATACTTACGATGCAAGATTTCTGCCAACAGGAGATTATGCTGAACATCACTGCCAAATGCGCCGGCATTTCCATAAACAGCTCCACCAACCGTACCCGGGATGGTTCCAGCCCATTCCAATCCACTGAGTCCTCTTAATGATGCCCGGCGGGCAATTCCACTAAAGCTGGCTCCGGATTCAGCCCGGACAATCGGTGGATTACCATGCATATCCACCCGAATGTTCCGTGCCCGGTTGATGATGACCAGACCGCGCACACCCCGATCAGATGCAAGGATATTTGAGCCGGCTCCAAGAATATGGAAGTTGAAGCTGGCTTTCCACATGGTTTCAACAGCAGAAACAAGTTCATCCACCGATTGGGCAATGACAACCGCATCCGCCTTGCCGCCCACCCGGGCTGTGGTGTAATCAGCCAAAGTCACATTTTCCTGAAGGCGGTCGCCAAACAGGATGCGAAGCTGGGAAAGGTGGTTGGAATTCGGAATGGTTTTCATATCAGATGGTTGTTTCCATAGAAAGGCTGATTAAAGATCCTTTATGTAATTGATGAGTCTTTCGATGATGACTCTGCGGTCTGGCTCGGATGGCTGCCTGACTGACTGGTTGCGAAAGTCAGGATTCGGTTGAAAAGGCTCCTTTTTGGTTGGAGTTACATGTACGGCAATCACCGGAGTTTGATATTCGTAGGAAAGTTTCGGTTTTGGATCTGTCATGGTTTAGTCCTTTCCCTCCAGTTGCTGGAGTAGGGCAGGAAGAATCCGATCTGCATCTCCGGCTGATAAAACCAGCACAACATCACCAGATCGAACGGAGGTGAACAGGTGGCTGGTGACATCATCCATGTCAGGGATATATACAGCGGAGGGATGATCCATATTGTCTACCACCTGCTGGGCAGAAAAATATGGATCGGAATCACGCGCAGCGTAAATTGCGGTGATGATGACACAATCAGCATCTGAAAATGAATTTGCGAATTCGTTGAGCAGAGATTTCGTTCTTGAGAAGGTATGCGGCTGCCAGACAACCCAGATGCGTTGATGGGGATGACGAGCCCGGGCAGCTGCCAGGGTGGTGCGGATCTCGGTTGGATGATGGGCATAATCCGAGATCAAAACGACACCATGGGATTCGCCAATAATTTCAAATCTCCTGCTAGCCCCGGTAAAGGCAGACAATGACTTGACCGCCTGATCTGGGGTGACCTTCACCAGCGCAGAAGCCGCAAGAGCACCGAGCGAATTGCGGACATTATGGATTCCAGGAACCTGCAAATCCACATGGGCGATTTTCCTTCCCCCCTTGAGCACATCAAAGGAATATCCACTGCCAGGATGGTTTTGAAGTGCTCCGGCTGAATAATCAGCCGTGGGTGATAAACCATAGGTCACCAGGTGCTGGTCAGGTGTAATTCCCCGTGCCAAAAGGATGCTGATGGGATCATCAATGCAGGCAACCAGTGTTCCACCAGGCTGCATGCGCTCGATAAACCGGGCAAATGCCTCCCGGTACTCCTGAACTGTAGGGAAACAGTCAGCGTGATCATATTCCACCGTGGTCAACACCTCGATTTGTGGCTCCAAACCGAGGAACATATAGTCATATTCGTCCGCTTCAATAACGAAGGGACCGGAACCTGAATGGGCGTTGGCACCCAGGTTGTGGGATGTGCTTCCAATAATATACGAGGGATCCAAACCGGAATCCTTCAAAATCCAGGCTATCATGGCAGTGGTGGTGGTTTTTCCATGTGTGCCGGCAATGGCAATCCCGGTTGTACCGCCCATCAACCTCCCAAGAAAATCGGATCGTTTATAAACCGGGATCCCTCTGGAATGAGCGGCAGCCACTTCGGGGTTGTCATCCAGTACGGCGGAAGAGCGAACAATGATATTGGCGCCGCGGATGTTATCCGCATGATGACCGCGATAAATAATGGCGCCTGCCCGCTCCAGCTCAACCAATCGAGGATTGGAAGCCTGATCTGATCCGCTGACAAAAAAGCCGCGTTCGATCAACAACCTGGCAATGGCTGAGAGTCCTGTTCCACCAATTCCAATCAAATGTACATGGGTCATCAGATAAACACCACCAGAATAAATACGAAAGCGATTCCGACTGCAAAATAAATGGCTGGCGTGCCCAACCATGCCGGGGGCATGAGGGCGATCAATTTCAACAAAGCCTGCCCTTGTGGGGTTCCCGCATTGGGAGGAATCACAAATGAGAAGGGGTAGTTGGCTTGATTTAAGAAATACAAAAGAGTTCCAAAGACCATGTATCCGTTGGCTGCACCGATGAAGACACCCAGTAAAATATCCTGTAATTTATCCCGCATAAAACGACCCGATTCAGCAATTCTGGGAATCTTTGGAGTTTGGTAGCCAAAAAATACCAGGGCAAGGATGATGAGCGTCCGGAGCCAGAAAAGTGATACAGGCTGGAGAGACAGGGTATCACGAATGAATGGAACAAAACGTTCCAAAACCGTGATGATAAAGAAACCCAATATGACGCTGAAAAGAACCAGCAATTCCTTTGCCCATCCACGCATACCTCCAATGAAGGCGAGCAGAATTACGTACATCCAAAAGACGATATCGAGAGTTAGCATGGTTTATTCTCCCTGCGGTTGCCTTCTGAAGCAGAGGGAAGGACAAGATCGTGTAACTGTTTGGCGATTGCCAGGCTGGCATCCGGTGTCGCGATGATCTGCATTGCCTGGCGCATGGAAGAAAGGGCATCCTTGTCCTTTAACAGGCGTTGGAGTGTGGGCAACAATTGTGTGTTCATTTCAGCATCCGGCACCATCTCGGCTGCACCTGCCCGGACGAGATAATCGGCATTGACCTTCTGATACCGCCAGGCATGGGGGTAGGGGACCAGCACAGCCGGCAGTCCAAAGAGGGGAAACTCACCAAGAGCCGATGCACCCGCACGTGCCACAACCAGGTTGGCACAGGCTAAAGCTGCCCCCATTTCCTCATGGAGGTAAGGGAACGGGTGATAATCAGGCTGTAATCCAGTGGGCAGATGGGATTTGGTTTTTTCAATTTCTGTCCAATTGGTCATCCCGGTGAGATGAATTACCTGAGTTATTTCCAACAGCCGGGGCAGGATCGCCTGGAGTGCCTGGTTGATGGAACGGGCTCCCTTGCTGCCACCCAGGACAAGCAGAACCGGCTTGTCAACAGTTAAGCCGAATTGATTTCTACCATCCTCGGCAGTCCAATGGGCAAGATCAGGTCGTGTCGGGTAGCCTGTAACCACGACAGGTTTCGATGATTTAAAATAAATGCGCGATTCTTCAATGGTCACAGCAATCCTGTCTGCGAAATGAGACAGGAATTTTAAAGCCATTCCGGGTTCGATATCCGGAACATAAAGAAGTTTGGGAACTGATCCACTGGCAACTGCAATTGGAGCAGCCACATATCCGCCCGTAAACAATATGACATCCGGGTGGAAATCCCGAATGATTTTACGGGCAGCAAAGGTTCCACAAGCCAGACGCCAGAGATTGCGGGGCAGGGTGCGAAATCCCACACCGTGTACACCGGCAGCCGGGATGCCTTTAAAAGGAATATTCTGGCGTGTCACCAGATCTTCCTCCATGCCGCCTTCTCCGCCGATCCAGAGGACTGGATTGGCATCATCGCCCAATGCTTGCAGAACGGCGAGGGCGGGATACACGCCGCCGCCGGTCCCGCCAGCGCAGATCAGTAACCGCACCGTAAGACCTCCCTTTCGCAGATTTTCCTTCCCGTTTTGCCACCCGTCCCACACTCATGATTAAGCCGACTGCAGCGAGAACTGTGATCAGGCTGGAGCCCCCGGAACTCATAAACGGGAGGGCATTTCCAGTAAATGGCAATAAATTCACCATTACTCCAATATTCATGATGGCTTCAGCAAATATCCAGACCGTGAGACCACCTGCCAGCAGTTTTCCCTCCAAATCGATTGCATTCTGGGCAATTTTCAATCCACGCCAAAGCAATATCAGGTAGAGAATCACTGTAAAAGTAGACCCGATCAAACCGGTTTCCTCGGCGACGACCGCGAAAATGGAGTCTGTGTGGGAAACCGGCAAACCTGTGAATTTAACTGTCCCATTCCCAATACCCACTCCAAACAACCCCCCGCGTACGATGGACTCCATGCTGCGTTGGAGATGATCAGATGCGAGGATGGGATCCTTGAGACCATTCGCATAGTTGGTCCACCGATTTTCAAAGGTGGCGTTCAAGGATGTGCTGATGTTCAGAACCAATACGCCGATCAAAGCGGTGACAATACCCACC
>CALMHE010000239.1 GCA_937863865.1 uncultured Anaerolineaceae bacterium
CTGTTGGAACAGCGCGTGACCGGTAGTTCCGGTATCGTGGAGCTGGAAACCAAGGATCTTTCCGCAGGCTTATACGCCGCTGGCCTCTTCGCGGAGGGCTTACAGATTGGCTCGGTAAAATTCGTTGTGTCGCGTTGAGCCATGTGGTTAGCGAGAACACTAATGGTCGTAATGACCGCTGGCCAGCTTGTGCTGGCCAGCGGTCAAACCTTCAACCGGAGGTACGACCCATTCGAACAAGATCAACCGCAAGTCGCATGGGGTATTGACGACAATGGATTTAATGAAATGGCAGTGGAGGGACTTACCCGGGCGGAAACAGACCTGGGGGTGAACGGTACGATTTACCTCTCTGCCAGCCCTGAGGATTACCCCGTCCAGATTGCCCAGTGTGTTACGGATGGCAATGTCCTGTGCATCACAATTGGTTATGACATGATGGATGCCACCTGGAATGCCGCCGGGTTGAATCCCGGGGTGAATTTCGCCATCGTGGACGTGACCTGGGAGGACTACCCGGACAATCTGCGCGGCATCACTTTCGCTTCGGAACAGGCAGGCTACCTGGCTGGCACGCTTGCCGGGTTGATGACCACCAGCAAGGTCATCGGCGCCATTGGGGGGATGGACATTCCACCGGTGACAGCCTTCATGCTGCCCTATCGATATGGCGCCCAATGGGCTGATCATGATGTGGTCGTGCTTTTCGATTACGCCAACGACTTCATGGATCCGGACCTGGGGGCGCAGCTGGCACAGCACCAGATTGATCAGGGTGCGGATGTCATCTTTGGCGTCGGGGGACCGATGGGCAATGGAGCCATTCTGTATGCCGCCCAGGCTGGCAAATGGGTGATCGGCGTGGATGCCGATGCCTATTATGCGGTCTTCGACGGCGGCGCGGTGGATGGGGCGGAATTCCTGCTCACCAGTGCACTCAAGCGGGTGGACAATGCGGTCTATGACACCATCGCCGACCAGATCGCCGGTAATTTCAGCTCCGGCAGTATCATGTACGACCTTTCCGACGAGGGTGTTGGTCTGGCGCCTTACCACGAGGCGGAGGCTTCCATTCCCCAGGATGTGCAGGACCACGTCACTGCGGTGATGCAGGGCATCCTCAATGGTGAGATTGATGTCTGGGAGCCGTGGACATACAGGATGTTCCTGCCGGCGGTGGTGAAGTAAGGGGCATTTTCCAAAAGAAGATATGGCGTGACCGCCGGTCTTTTTTGACCGGCGCTTTGCCATTCCCCTGGTTGGCAGAAATGGGGAGGTGCAATCCCGTGCCGGTGCGGGAACCAAAGCCGTTGCGCCGTCGTCAAAAATTCATAATCCTGACATACAAGGTATAATTACGATACCATGAAAACCGCCTCCCTCTCCTCCCCCAACCACGCCAGCCGGTTGGAAAAAGCCGGTGCAGCCATCCTGCTCGGCGGATTGATTGCCATCGGCGCCCTGCTGATCTTTGTCCTCGGTTTCCAGGCTGTGTACGCCGGGAAAATCTTCCCGGGCGTCCGGATTGCCGGGGTGGATGTGGGCGGATTGAAGCCGTCCGAGGCTGCGGATCTCCTGTCCACCAGCCTGACCTATTTCCAGAACGGTCGGATCCTGCTGCAGGATGAATCGAATCAGGATGTCTGGCTGGTGACACCCATGCAAATGGGGGTCTTCCTCGATTCCAGCGGCTCCGCCAGCCAGGCATACCAGGTGGGGCGGGCGGGCGGCATCTATGAACGCCTGAACCAGCAGTTTGATGCCTGGTATTACGGCAGCGACTTCCCACCGGTGCTGATCTTCGACCAGCGGCTGGCGCAAAAATACCTGACTGACCTGGCTGCCGGGATTGACACACCCATCATCGAGGCGGATTTGAGCGTCCAGGGCACTGAGGTCATCGTCCGCTCAGGTGTGCCGGGTCGCACCCTGGATATCATCGACACCATCGAGCGGCTGACAGCGCAGGTTGTCACCCTGAAGGAAGGGATTGTACCCCTGGCGATTACCGAAACCGCCCCGGTCATCCTGGATGCCAGTGCACAGGCGGAGATTGCCCGCCGCATCCTCAGCCAGCCCTTCACCGTCACCCTGCCCGAGGGCGAAACCGCCGATGCCACCAGCTGGACCTTTGATCAGGCGACTCTGGCTGCCATGCTGACCATCGAGCGGGAGGATAACGAGTACAAGGTTGCCCTCAACAGCCAGCTTTTGCAGGGCTTCCTGCTCAACCTGCAGCCGGCACTCAGCCGGGTGCCGGTCAACACACGGTTCATGTTCAACGACGATACCCGCCTGCTGGAGATCATTGCTCCAGCAGTGATTGGACGCAGCATTGATATCGACACCACACTTGAAAAGATCCAGGAGGCAGCCATTTCCGGCAGTCATACCGCCAGCCTGGATTTCGATTACACCAATCCTGTGGTGACTGACGATATGACTGGTGAAGAGCTTGGCATCACCGAACTGGTGAGCTCGCACACCAGTTATTTCCGGGGTTCGGATGCCGCCCGCATCAGGAACATTCAGATTGCTTCCGCCAACTTCCACGGACTGCTGGTTCCGCCGGGCACCACCTTCTCCATGGCGGATGCCATGGGGGTGGTCAGCCTGGATAACGGCTATGCCGAGGCGATGATCATCATCGGCGGCAGGACGGTGAAGGGGGTGGGCGGCGGCGTCTGCCAGGTGAGTACCACCCTGTTCCGCACGGCGTTCTTTGGGGGCTTTCCAATCGTGGAGCGCAACGCCCATGCCTACCGGGTGGGCTACTATGAACAGACCGGCGCCGGGCATGATGCCAGCCTGGCTGGTTTGGATGCAACCGTTTTTGTGCCGATTATTGATTTGAAGTTTAGCAACGACACGCCTTACTGGCTGTTGATGGAAACCTACGTCAACCCCTCGCGGGGCTCGCTTACCTGGAAGTTCTACTCCACCTCCGATGGACGCACCGTGGAATGGCAGACGACCGGTCCGGTGAATGTTGTGGAAGCCCCCGATCCGCTCTACAAGGAAAACCCGGACCTGAAGAAGGATGAGATCAGGCAGGTGGATTGGGCGGCGGACGGCGCGGATGTGACCGTCCACCGGATTGTCTACCGCAACGGGGCGGTCTACCTGGAGGATTCGATTTACACCCATTACCAGCCCTGGCAGGCGGTGTATGAGTATGGACCGGGGACGGAAATTCCCACCCCCACCCCGAAACCATAAAGCCGTCCACAGATTTTATAAATAGCCCGGATGAGAATTGCAGGGGCAGGGTTCATCCCTGCCCGGTTTGTCCGCACCCCATCATTCCTGTGTGACAGGCTGTCATGATACAATTTCCCCATGCAGCAGGAAATCATTCAGCATCTGCTGGACATTAACTCCCACTTCTACGAAACCTTTGGGGGGGTGTTCGCTGCCACCCGCCGGCGCATCCAGCCCGGCATCCGCTCCCTGCTGCCGCGCCTGCGCACGGCCCTGGCGCTGCTCGCCTCGGGTGACTACCCGTCACGCAACCCGCAGCAGAATCTGGCCGACTTGAAAGCGCAAATTGCCGCCAACGAAAAAGGCGTGCAGGAGCTGCGCCGCATGGCCGGGCAGTTCGGATTGAGCGTGGTGCAGGCCTACAGGGGCCATGTGCAGGACAACGCCGAGGAGTCGGTGCGCCGCGTCATCAGGCGCCTGAAGGACGGCGCCTTCACGCTGGCCCTGGACAACGGCGCGCAAATCCAGGTGGCGATCCGCGTCGATGCCAAGAGCCGCAGCGCCACCATCGACTTCACCGGCACCAGCCCGCAGCAGACCAACAACTTCAACGCGCCCACCGCGGTGTGCATGGCGGCGGTGCTCTACGTCTTTCGCACGCTGGTGCGGGGAATATCCTTCAAGAAATCCGGCCCAGAACCTGGCCGACCTGAAAGCGCAGATCGCTGCCAACGAGAAAGGCGTGCAGGAACTGCGCAAGATGGTGGACCAGTTTGGCCTAGATGTCGTGCAGGCCTACATGCGCCACGTGCAGGACAACGCTGAACGCTGCGTGCGTCGCGCAATCCGCCGGCTGCGCGACGGCAGCTTTCGCTACGAGATGGACAACGGCCAGGTGATTGCCGTGCGCATCGCGGTCGAGCCGCAAGCCGGCACGGCCGTCGTCGACGGCGGGTACAACCTCGACACGGACGGTACCTGCATCTCGGATACCGCGCCGGCGACCGGCAGCCACAACGGGACCACCGCGTACGGGTCGTCCACCTACGGCGCCGTCCTCGACGCGTACCTCGCCGATGCGCCCGCCAACAACGGCGGGCCGACCAAGACGATCGCCCTGCTGAACACCCCGAGCCCGGCGACCACCCTGGCCAACCCGGCCTTCAACGTCGTGCCGACCAGCTTCGCCCTGCCCGTCGCCGTCGGCGGCGTGACCTCAGCGTGCTCTATCGCCGACCAGCGCGGCGCGCTCTCGGCTCCCGGCCTGGACTGCGGCATCGGCGCCTACCTGCTGCAGGCGACCACGACCTCCCTGGCGACGTCGGCCGCCTCGGTCGAGCAGAACACCCCGGTGACCTTCACCGCGACGATCAGCAACGCGCCGGACGGTGGGACGGTGTCGTTCGACGACGGCGCCGGCAACCCGGCCTCCACGCAGTGCGCCGC
>CALMHE010000240.1 GCA_937863865.1 uncultured Anaerolineaceae bacterium
GGTCAGGCAGGCATTGGAAATGGTTGGTGTTTCACCGGAATCCCATCTGGTGGTGTATAAAGGGACACTGGTCACCACGGATTTGACCCTGCAGGAAGGTGATGTGATTCGCCTGGTGCCGGTTATTTCAGGTGGCAGCCAATGAAATGCCGTAAATGCAGTCAGGCGGCAGTCCATAATATGCGGCAGCACCGCCTGGCACTCTGTCGGGACCATTATCTGGATTGGTTTGTTGAACAATCCAAGCGCGCCATCATCAAATATAAGATATCCTTTCCGGGTGAACGCATCCTGGTGGCAGTCTCCGGCGGCAAGGATTCCCTTGCCCTTTGGGATGTGCTCTGGCGGCTTGATTTTCCGGCGGATGGGTTGCATATCAACCTCGGCATCCATGCTGGATTTGCCTATTCGGATGAATCCCAGAAATATTGCGAGGTCTTCGCTCAGGAACGCTCCTTGAAGCTGAAGGTGGTGAATATTGCTGCGGAGTATCAAAAATCAATCACCGACTTGGCGAGGCTGACACATCACGGACAAAGCCGACCCTGTTCGATTTGTGGGACTGTAAAGCGTCATATCATGAACAAATTCGCCTGCGAAGGGGGTTATTCCGTATTGATGACAGGTCACAACCTGGATGATGAGGCTGCGGTTCTGCTGGGTAATTCCTTGAATTGGAACTCCGACCTGCTGGCTCGCCAGTGTCCGGTTTTGCCCGCACGGGATGGAATGGTGCGGAAAGCCAAGCCGCTTTGCCGTTTTTATGAACGGGATACCGCAGCCTATACCCTGCTGAGAGGAATTACCTACATGGAAGAAGAATGTCCGTTTTCAGTGGGCAGCCAGTCCCTTTATTACAAGGATGTCCTCAACCGTATGGAAACTGACCGGGCAGGCACCAAACTCCAATATTATTTATCCTTTTTGAAAGCCCGCCCGGAGTTGTTCGCCAACCACGACCTGAGTCATTCCACGACCGATTTGCATCCCTGCCCCGCCTGTGGTCAAGCCACATCCAGCCGGGGGTTATGCAGTTTTTGCAGCCTGGTCGGAAATACTCCTTGACATTTAGAACATTTATGCTATTATAAATTTATTCCCATGATTCATGCACTGCAATCATATGGGTTTGGGCATATAATTAAGACAATCCAATATCAGGAGTAAACGAATGGCGCGCAAACCAATTTCACCTGTACCCCCAGCAGAACACATTCCATCCAGCATGGATGAAGCCCGCCGGGCGGTCCTTGACCGTGCCCTGGGCGAAATTACCAAACGTTATGGCGAAGGCGCCATTATGCGGATGGGTGAAGCCCATCAATTGACCGTTGAGGTCATTCCCACCGGTTCCCTCTCGCTGGATATAGCTTTGGGGGTTGGTGGAATTCCGCGCGGACGCATCACTGAAATATACGGTCCGGAAGCTTCCGGTAAAACCACACTCTGCCTGCATATCGTCGCTGAAGCGCAAAAAATGGGCGGTACTGCAGCTTATATTGACATGGAACACGCCCTGGATCCTGTTTATTCCAGCCGCCTGGGGGTCGATTTGGACAGCCTGTTGATCTCCCAGCCGGATATGGGGGAACAGGCACTTGAAATCACTGAAACCCTGGTGCGCTCGGGTGCGGTTGATATCGTGGTGATCGACTCGGTGGCAGCCCTGGTACCCCGGGCAGAAATAGAAGGCGACATGGGTGATGCATCCATGGGCATGCAGGCACGCCTGATGTCCCAGGCACTTCGCAAGTTGTCCGGCGCCATCAACCAGACCAAGACAGCTGTCATTTTTACCAACCAGCTGCGCCAAAAAATTGGTGTCATGTTTGGCAATCCTGAAACGACCCCCGGCGGCATGGCACTTAAATTCTACGCCTCTATCCGGCTTGATACCCGCCGCATCCAGTCCATCAAGGTTGGTGCCGAGGTTGTTGGCAACCGGGTGCGGGTTAAAGTGGTCAAGAACAAGGTGGCACCCCCCTTCCGTACAGCTGAATTTGACATCATGTACAACGAAGGCATCTCCAAGGTTGGTGACATCATTGACCTGGCTGTCCAGCTTGATATTGTCGCCAAACGTGGGGCTTTCTTCTCTTATGGTGATGTTCGCCTGGGTCAGGGGCGCGAAAACGCCAAGGAATTTTTACGTCAGAATCCCGAAATTGCTGATGAAATTGAACTTGCCATCCGGCAGCAGGCTTTGACCGGTGAAATGCCGCTCTCATTTGGCGGTTCTGAAGCAGGGGCAGCAGACGAGGAAGCTTAATTTGCACCTCAAGGCTGCCCTGAATCATCCCAGACGCTTGATCATCCTGGTGACCAGCCTTTTGCTGGCAACCATCCTCAGCGGCTGCGATTTAATTCAACCCTATCATCCCGCACCGGATTCATCCAGTGCGCTCTTTGTGCCCGCCACACCTGCCCCACCCACGGCGGTGATCATCGTCACTCCAACCCTGCGGAACACCACATCCCCGAACGAATGTTTGGATGGTCTCAGTTATATTTCAGATCTCACCATTCCCGATGGAAGCCAGGTTGAACCGGGTTCATCACTGGATAAGCGCTGGGAGGTGCAAAACACAGGCACCTGCAACTGGAATGAACAGTACCGCCTGCGTTTGATTGCCGGGGAGGAACTGGGGGCATCAGCCGAACAGGCATTACCCCCCACACGCGCCGGATCCAACGTGGTGATCCGGATCATTTTCCAGGCACCGTTGGAACCGGGCAGCTACCGCACTGCCTGGCAGGCTTTCAACCCTGCCGGACAATCCTTTGGCGATCCGATTTTTATTGATTTCAGTGTCATCCGGTCGGAGACGCCGGAACCAACACCCAGCTATTCACCCTGAAACGAACGGGGCTGATGATGACCATCAGCCCCGAATCATTTACTCGTTGGACTTTTCCATCCACCTGATCGAGAAGCGGATTAGGTACCTGCTTCCCAGGAGTTGAGGTATTTAACCTGTTCAGGGGTCAGGACATCAATCTGGACGCCCATGGCACCCAATTTAATACGGGCAATTTCAGCGTCAATTTCAGCTGGAACACCGTAGACCTGGTTTTGCATCTGCTTGCCGTTCTTCACCATGTATTCCGCCGCCAGAGCCTGGTTGGCAAAAGACATATCCATCACTGAAGCCGGATGTCCTTCGGCGGCTGCCAGGTTGATCAGACGACCATCGCCCAAAATGAAGATGGCGCGTCCGTCGGGCAGATCATACTGTTCCACGAAGGGGCGCACCAGTTTCTTGCCAATGGACATCTTACCCAACGCTGGGATGTTGATTTCCACGTTGAAGTGACCGGAATTTGCCACAATGGCGCCGTCCTTCATTACTTCAAAATGGTGCTTGTCAATCACATTCAGGTCACCGGTGACAGTGCAGAAGATATCGCCAATCCGGGATGCGTCCATCATCGGCATGACCCGGAAGCCATCCATGACAGCTTCCAAAGCCTTGAGTGGATCCACCTCGGTCACAACCACATTGGCGCCCAAGCCACGCGCCCGGGATGCCAGACCACGTCCGCACCAGCCATAGCCCGCCACAACGAACACCTTGCCCGCCAGCAGGACATTGGTGGCACGTACAATGCCATCCACCGTGGATTGACCGGTTCCGTAACGATTGTCGAAGAAATGCTTGGTCATGGCGTCGTTGACTGCAATGACGGGGAACATCAAAGCTTTATCCTCCGCCATCGCCCGCAGGCGCACCACTCCCGTGGTGGTCTCTTCGGTTCCGCCAATGATTCCGGGGAGCAGTTCGCGCCTTTCCTTGTGCAAGGTGCTGACCAGATCGGCACCGTCATCCATGGTCATATGCGGTTTATGGTCCAACGCAGCATTGATATGCTTGTAATAGGTGACATTATCCTCACCCTTGATGGCATAGACGGGGATCTCCATGAAGGAGACCAGCGCGGCAGCCACATCATCCTGTGTGGAGAGAGGATTGGAGGCAGTCAATACCACCTCGGCGCCGCCCAATTGCAGAGTGCGCATGAGGTTGGCGGTTTCCGTGGTCACATGCAGACAGGCTGAAAGCCGCATGCCTGCCAGCGGACGTTCGCGTTCAAACCTTTCATTAATCCGTTGCAGCACCGGCATTTCCCGGGCTGCCCATTCAATCCGCCGGCGACCACCCTCCGCCAGCTTTATATCCTTGATATCATAATTAGCCATTCGATCTCCTTAATCCTGAATAGAAGTATTTTATACCATTTAATTGGGGCTCTCCACCATAACATCCAGAGCGCCATGATCATCAAAGTGTTCGCGGTACCTCTTCACAAATTCTGCCGGGGTATAGAAATGGTTCTGGGGTCCACGCTGCTCAAGGCAATAGGTGGATGCCAGTGCGCCCATCTGACCGCAGGTCTGCCAGTCCATTCCCAGGCGTAAACCCCGCAGGAAGCCCCCCCGGAAGGCATCGCCCACGCCGGTCGGATCCAAGATCTGCCGGGGCGGCACAACCGGAATGGAAAATTCCTGTCCACCCACGTAAATCTGAGCGCCTTTTTCTCCGCAGGTGACAACCACAATATCAACCTGTTCACGGATTTGCCGGGAGGTCAGCCCGGTATGTTTTTGAAGCAGTTCAAACTCATATTCATTTACAAAAAGACTGTATGCC
>CALMHE010000241.1 GCA_937863865.1 uncultured Anaerolineaceae bacterium
GTGCATATGTTAATTGCCAGTTGACAAAATTATTTGGCAGCGACAAATGGCATCAAGTGCCGGATAAAATGTTTCTCGAGGTTGGCTGCGTAGGCTTCCGGATGGGAATTGAGCAGGTGGATCAGGTGGCTTTGGAATCGCGATGTTCCATCCGGATTCTGTTCTGTCAGAACCGAACCGAAGGTTACATGCAGGATTTCCCGGGCATCAAATTGATCCAGCAGACCACGCCACTCGGTTACATCCCCGGGGGAGGGGGAACAGTCCAACCGGGCGGAAACATGATAACTGACACGGTCGGTTTCGTATCGCTCACGGGCAAAAGTATAAATCTGACGGAAGAAATCCGGTTCGAGCTCTGCAATGGTGCGCAAAGCCTCAAGGTAGCTTGTCCCGGCAGTCTTCAGGTGCACCAACCCCCGGGTTTGGCGCATGGCAGCCGGGTAAATGCTAAACTTGTCCGAGCCGGAATGCAGGCTGAGTTTGTAAGGACCCATTGCCCGTGCAATGGCAGCATGACCGGCGATGTCAGCTTCAAAAGTTGAGAGATCACCAATATAATCCACGCCTTTTTCAAATCTACCCACAAAACGGGGTGCCAGGCTTGTCCATTCCACACCAAGACGTTTGAGTTCACTGGCAATATACAGGTGCTCGGCATGCGATGTGGGCAGATCTGTCTCATCCACCGAGATTTCCAACTCAAAGGGATGTGCCCCGGCGATATATTCCAAATGGCGAACCATCCAGACTACTCCCCAGATTGCCCTGCCGTACTTAACCATTGCACGGTATAAATTGATTTCATCAAAATGGATGCGCATGCCTTCGATTTCAAAGACTTGACCAAGCAGCTTGTTTTCCAGGATGTGAAGATCACCCGGGAGGTCTTCAGCCATCTCCTTTAAGGTCGGAAGGCTGGCATATTCCGCTGAATTATTCACATAGGCGCCGGGGTCGATGGTAAAGAAGGTGAATCCAGCCGCCAGGCAACAATCAATGTCTTCAGGCGTTTTCAGGTGATCTGCATCAGCTCCATAACCACCCTGCCAGCCGGTTTGAAACACACCCCAGGTGGCATCATCCATCACCTGCCGGGGTGTGCGTCCGGTCCGTGTCATTTCCCGGATGGATTGTTGGGCAAAGATGGGAGCGATTTTTCCGCCGGTTTTTTGAATGGCTCGAACATGTCCGGGAGTGGCAAAACCCAGCCGGTCCCCCATGCCCGCAGAAGTACGCAGCCCCAGCAGACAGGGCTGGAGCCAGGGAAGGCGGGCACGCATAGCAGCTATATTTTCATTTGTAGGTAGACAAAGGAGATAAGGATATTTTCCTTCGCCAAAGATATCCCCCTGGAAATCCTGGTATCCTTTTTTCTTTTGAATATTGAGAACCGCCAGCTTGATACCTTCGGTTGTGACAGCAGCCCCATATTCGCTTCCATCATAATACACCAGCGAGGATGGCAGGAGGTTTAATCCAGTTTGAGCAAGTGTAAAGGAGGGTTGATTCATGATCTCTCCTGTCATTCGTTTCGTGTTGGGGTGGAGGTGGACTGGCGGATGAGCAGCCTGCCCTTGAGAGTGATGACTTTGGGTTCAAAAGCATCCACATTGGGGGAGGAATTTAAGAGATTGAGGAGCAGATGGGCAGCCTCCGCACCGATGGATTGTTTCGGCTGGTCAAATGTTGTCAATGGGGGATTGGTGTAAGCTGAGAATGTGATGTTATCGAAACCCGTCACGGACAGATCTTGTGGGACGCGGATATTTGCCAACCGGCAGCCTTTAAGGACGCCAATCGCCAGCATGTCATTGAAGCAGATCAATGCTGTGGGGGGTACAGGCAGGTGGAGGAAATAAAGGAGGCCGTCCTCTCCCAGACTGGGGACTCCACCGGGAACATGGTGGATGTATTCGTTTGGGATGGGAATGCCGGCCGCGCTCATCTCTATTTGGAAACCCGCCAACCGATCCAGGGTTGTTCGTCCCGACAGGGAATTGCCCAGATAGGCAATCCGGGTGTGACCCAATTCGATCAAGTGGCGGGTGATCTGCTGGGAGCCATCCTCGTCATCATGATAGATGGAGTAATGGTAACTCTCGGCAGCCTGGTGGTTTACCACCACGATGGGAAAGCCGTATTCCAGCAATTGCCTTCCCTGCGCCGGATTGAAGGAAGAGGAACAGATGATCACACCATCCGTGCGGTGTTCCATCATCGTCTGCACAATTTTTTCTTCGCGGGCAGGGTCATGTTGAGAAGCAGCAATGAAAAGACTATAACCGGCTTGTTGAGCACTTTCCTCAATTCCATAAACAATTTCACTGAAAAATGGGTCATCAATGCTGCTGACGATGACACCCAGAACCAGAGACCGGTTGGTCTTCAGGCTGCGGGCGGCAGCACTGGGCAAATACCCCATGTCACGGGCTGCTTGCTGAATTTTTTGGGTGGTTTCCGGGGAAATCAAAGGATCACCGCGCAAAGCCCGCGAAACTGTTGAGTGTGAGACGCCGGTTTGTCTGGCAATATCCTTGATTGTGATGGGCATGGTGGATTTGGTCCTGTTTGCACACGTGTGCATAATCGTATAGTTAGTTTACACAGATTGAATGGAAAAGTCAAGCCTTAAGATGGAATACTTGCAAAGGATTAAATAATGTTGTATGATATGGACAATTGCAAGTAAAATTTCACAAATATAAAAAATGTAAGAACATTAAATATTTTGGAGGATCCATGACACCCTCGATTGATGCCATATTTTTGGATGTTGGAAATACTCTGCGCATTGTTGTAGAGGATCCGGTTTTTCAAGCTGAAGCTAAAAATCAATTGATGACTTTAATTGGAGCCAAGGAACCGCCATATGAATTTTTCGAGAAAATCGAAGAACGCTGGAAAAGGTATCGCAAACAATCCAAGGAATCCCTCCTTGAAGCCACCGAGTTTGAATTGTGGACCCGGTGGTTGTTGCCAGATTACCCGCTGACCATGATTGGTCCGTTGGCAGGCAGATTAACCCGTCTCTGGCGGGACCGAGATGGACGACGTATTCCTCGAACCGGCGTAAAAGAAACCATCGTGGAGCTTTATAACCGGGGATATTTGTTGGGAATTATTGCCAACACCATTACGGAGACGGAGATTCCGGATTGGATGTACTCCGACGGGGTCATCCAATATATTCACACAACCATTTTGTCATCCCGTGTGGGGTATCGAAAACCGGATCCAGCAATTTATTTACTGGCAGCCCGTAAAATTGGTGTTGAACCTTCCAGATGCGCCTATCTGGGTGACAATCCCGTCAGGGATGTGGAGGGAACGCAGGCTGCGGGGTTTGGAATGATGATTCTGATCGATGAACCGGCAACCCGGGCGAAGGAACCGCCCACTGGAGAACATCATCCGGATTACACGATTACCGCCATGAATGAACTGTTGGATATTTTCCCGCCATGTAAACCTGTTAAATGACAGGTAAATACTCCACTCCATTGATTGATCATGAATGAAATCACCGCAATATTTTTGGATTTGGGTAATACTCTGCGTGTTTTAACACAAAATGAGGAACATCAATCCCGGGCAAGGCGGACAATCGTTGAGCTATTGGCAACGGATGAGGATCCGGTTGCATTCTGTGAAAAATTGGATGCCCGTTACAAGGTGTACCGCAAGTGGGCATTCGAGAACTTAACAGAAGCTCCGGAATCAGAATTATGGACCCGATGGCTGGCGCCTGAATTTCCTCAGGAACGGACAGCATCATTGGGGGT
>CALMHE010000242.1 GCA_937863865.1 uncultured Anaerolineaceae bacterium
CGGTTCTGATCAAAAGGAACATCAGCAGATCTATCCGCGTCCCGGCTGGGTGGAACATGATGCAATGGAAATCCTGGAAAATACCCACACCGTATGGATCAATGCGTTGCGACGATCCGACCTGTCAGCACGGGATATTTCAGCCATTGGCATCACCAACCAGAGAGAAACCACACTCATCTGGGATCGAAGAACAGGTCTGCCGTTACACAATGCCATCGTCTGGCAGGACACCCGGACAGATGCCATCTGTAATTTATTAGCAGCTGATGGCGGGCAGGATCGACTCCGCGAGAAAGTCGGTTTGCCGCTTGCCACATATTTTTCAGGTCCAAAAATCAAATGGCTTCTTGATGAAATCCCCCAGATCCGCAGGGAAGCTGAACAAGGAAATGCCCTCTTTGGGAATATGGATACATGGCTCATTTGGAATCTTACCGGTGGCGCGCGGGGTGGCGTTCATGTAACGGATGTGACCAACGCTTCCAGAACCATGTTGATGAATCTGACCACTCTTAATTGGGATGATGAAATCCTGGAATTGCTGGGGATCCCTAAAGCCATGCTGCCCTCCATTCAATCATCCTCTCAGGTTTACGGTTATGGAACCGGAGCTTTCGGGGGCATACCCATTTCCGGAGACCTGGGCGACCAGCAGGCTGCATTGTTCGGTCAAGCCTGTTACGATCCGGGGGATGCCAAAAACACCTATGGCACCGGATGTTTCATGCTGATGAATACCGGAACACAACACATCTCGAGTCAAAATGGCTTGCTCACCACACTTGGGTATAAAATTGGCTCCAGTCCAGCCGTGTACTGCCTGGAAGGCTCAATTGCCATCACCGGAGCATTGGTCCAATGGCTGCGTGATAATTTAAAAATCATCGAACAATCCTCAGATATTGAACCTCTCGCCCGTACTGTAAATGACAATGGCGGCATTTACTTTGTTCCCGCGTTCTCGGGTTTATTGGCCCCATACTGGCGGTCGGATGCCCGGGGGGTCATTGTCGGATTGACCCGTTACGTCAACCGTGGTCATATTGCCCGTGCCTCTTTGGAAGCCACTGCCTTTCAAGCCCGCGAGGTATTGGATGCAATGGAGCAGGATTCCGGGCGTACACTAAATTCACTAAAAGTGGACGGGGGAATGGTCAACAATGACTTGTTAATGCAATTCCAGGCGGATATATTGAAGGTCCCGGTTATTCGCCCCAGGGTGGCAGAGACAACCGCCCTGGGTGCTGCATATGCCGCCGGACTGGCGGTTGAAGATATCGGTGATTGCCGCCGGATCGATGCCCGGGATCGGAATGTACGTCCCCAGGCGGTAGACGATGAGCGCGCCCAGCGTAAACCAAAGCCGCTTTTTCAGTTCGGTCGCGCGCCCGAAGGCGCCGAAGTTCATGCTGGCGGCGAACTGCTCGGGGGCGTTGAAGTTGTTCATTTGTATCTCCTCGATTGATAGGGGTGGTGCAAGACATCGGTTTCCGGCTTTGCCGCGATGTTGCGTTGCAGCATGGTGCGTATTATAGGGGCGAGAACGACAGGGTCAAGTCTTTTTTGTGCATTGCACAATAAAGATGTGATTGTTCGTCGCTATTAAGATCTTCGTGGTGGCGCTTGCTGAGTGGCGTGGCGTTTGCCGATACCTGCCAAGGTCAATCCGCAGGTTTTTGATTTTGCTTGCGCGAGCGTGACCCTTAGCCAATGTGTAGC
>CALMHE010000243.1 GCA_937863865.1 uncultured Anaerolineaceae bacterium
GTTTCAATGTTCAGGTTTCGGCATGGATGCAGATACGATAATCCAATCGGTATGATGATTGGGTAGAGGGTCATCAACAACCGAACTTCATACCAGATGCTGAAAAATACGATTAAACCTAAATACAAGGGAATCAACCATGCCATTTTGCGAATAAAAACGTGGGCATGATGCAGACCGAGGGGTATCAACAGCCAAAATACGCCTAGAAACAGGAGAATCAGCTTTACTGACTTAAGAAGGTTTTTCGATTGTATATTTATTCTCCAAATTTCAATCACTGTAATTGCCCGCGGGGTTTCCCCAAATAGGATCCGGATTCCCAAAAAGACAACCGCCCATAAGCAGAAAAAGATCAATCCCATTAGCCACCAGCGTAAGGATTGCCTGGAAAAAACCTTGCGGATATCTGGAAGTGCCCAGGAAAGGAAATATGCCACCACCAGAAAAATCGTTGTTTCGCGATTCAAGCTTCCCAGGATAATGACCATTCCAAACAATGTAAATTTCCTGTGGTAGAGAAGATGAAGACCAAAGGCTATGATTGCCGGCTCCAGAAGACTCCAGGGCTGAAAATAATGATCCCTGAAACATGTCAGCATACTCAATGCGGCAATCAGGCTGCCAATCAGACTGATTTCAACCGGAAACCAATTCTGTAAATATATATAAAGTGCTGCCAGGCTGGAAAAAATGGCAAGGATATCAAAAACGATATATGCCAATCCAAATGTATCGTTTTGGGTAAACAAACCCAGGAAATTTTCCAATCCATGTGTAAACCAAGGAACCAGCACGCGAAATTGATAAGGTGACACCGCGGTTCCATTCAGAATACTTTGCTGTAGATCCCGTCTGGCTTCAAGGGTTGGAATTTCAATTAGCCGGACATACTGATCTGCCAGGATAAAGGAAATGGAAAGGATGATTCCCAGGATTATCCAGGTTTTCAATCGGCTTTGATTACTCATGGTTGGGGTAATCCCTTGTTGTATAAGGAATGATGGTCACACCAGTTGGATTTATTTTTCGATTTTCAGCAACGATATCCAGAAAATCTCCGGTGCAGAGATCCAGTTTTGCTACATAAAACTGTTCGATATCAGTTTCTTTTGCATGTTCCACCCAACGATTTAACCCCGAACGGGTCGTGCTGACGATCTGTTGATCCCAATATAAATTTGGGAGAAGATACACGATATCACACCAGGCGGTTACGATAGGGCGATCGCTGTATTCACGGTAGGTGACTTCACTTTGTTGATAATATTCCTGTATGATACGAACTGTAACAGTTCCCCGTATCTGGAATCCCATACCAATGAGAACTGCAGACATATAAACAACAACGATGGCTGCCCGCATGGCTTTTGAGAACTGATTACAGCTCGAATGCAAACCGATCAATCCGGAGACAATCAGGATCGGATAAAAGGATAAGATATAACGGGGACCCCATTGTAAGCCGCCAGCTCCCACCCAGGATTTGTAAAGATACCCCACCATGGTCAGGGATATGCCGGCAACCAGCATGGCTGGCAGGGGAGATGACTGCCAATTTTCTCGTGTAATAAACAACCAGAGAGCAAACAAAATAACAGGTCCAGCGGTAATTAAACCCTGCAATGAACGGTAACCGGATGGATTGATCAGGATCCAAACCGGTATGACCAGGGTCAATATGGCTCCCAGGATTCCAATCCAGCTTTTCGGTTTAAGCAACGAGCCAATGAAAAAAATGAGGAAGCCGAGTGTGCCAACCACAATCAACAAATCCGGCAGGTTGAGGGTCCATACTGCTGGTGGATTATAAAGGAAATATGCCAGGAATTTGCTTCCGTAAGCTTCCGAGATTTGGAAGGATTTACCGGTGGCGACCGATGCAAGAACTGGGGTGAAGGCTGTTCCTGTGATTTTTGTGTGGATATAGGTTAATGGCGCCAAAATAACCAGAGTACCCAAGCCAAAGCAGAGACCGCCGCGCCGATTTTTTATAAGGATTATGATACCAAAACCAACCAATAAAAAAACCACTTCCACCCGGAAAAAGATTGCCAAAGCAGCACTGATTCCAGCGAAGTAATACCAACGATTCTGGTTCGATTTCAGACCGAGCAGTAAAAAATATGTAGTTGCCATTGCCCCACAGGTGGTTAATGTATGTTCCCAAAACATAGTGCTGTAAAAGGCAATAGGTGTAGCCAATCCGGTTACCAGCAAAGCAAGGATTTGAAGCTTGAGCCGGTCAGGAATGAATAATCCAAGGGTCAATGCAGCCAGATAGGCAGTGGCAGCTCCACAAGCTGCAGGGAGTATGTATAAACCCAGCCAACCGACCAGCTGGTAAAACAAACCTGCCAGAAGTGGAAAACCAGCCTGCCACCACATAAAAATTTGACCATCTCGGTGGATTGCATAAGATGATGGGTAAAATTCACCGTTGGGGTCGATGGAACGGGCAGGGTACTCAAACTGTGATGCTGGATTTCCAGTACGAAGAGTATTTTGAATGTAAATAAATTTACCGCCTTCATCCACTGTCCAGAAAACATTTTGTGGTCGGGCGGCGATCCATCCCATATAGAGGCAGAATAACAAAATACTCAACCAAACCAGGATGGACTTTTTCATGAATTTATTTTTATCTATATGTAGGATCATTGGTTTATGATTTTATGGATTGGATGGCTTTTAAGAAAGCTTCATTTGATACCTGCCAGGTATAGTTGAGGGCAAATTCATGAGCACATTTTCCCATCTCATGCCTGAGGGATGGATTTTCCAGTAATAATAATACTTTCTGTACTGCTTCATTCAGATTGGTGAGCGGGTAAGTTAATCCGCGGGTTTGTTCTCCCGCTAATTCAGCGAGCGAACCCCCATCCGGCACAACAACAGGGCAGGCGCGGGACATGGCTTCCAGTATACTCATGCCAAAGGATTCGATGATTGATGTGGATATGACACAACCGCCGGAATTTCGAACTTCATCAAAAACGGCAGGCATTTGATCCGGTGCCACGCTCGGAAACCAGCGCATCCGTTCGACCAGCTTATGTTTAATCATGGAGTTCCATAAAGAATTTTGTTCCTCCATTGGTGAATACAACCCGCCAATCAGATAAAAAACAACATCGGAATTCTGTCTGGATATCAGAGAAGCGATTTTTACGAATGCCCGCCAATTCTTTATCTGATCCAGCCGACCGACCCAGGCGATAATTGGCTTTGATTGTTGATTGCTATCGGATAATGGTTTTGTAAACCGGTCATCCAATGGATCCGGCACAATTGTGATGGGAATGTCAGTATTGTGCAGAAAATTTTGAATAAAGCGGGCTTGGAATGATGAAGGAACAATAAAACCGTTGATTTGTTGCGTGAAATTACGATTTTTTAAGGGCTTGAGTGCCTGTGGATATGTCGTGTGAATTTCATAAATGATTTTAATCTCCGGCAGTAAACTACGGGCAGCCCCAACAATTCCGGGAGTATCCAATGAAACCAATACATCCGGCTGATAATCCACAATCAAGTCCATTTTCTGTAAAGGCGAGGTTGTGAGGTGGACTTGCTCTATTAATCCAGTAAACAGCGCCATGCCACCTGCATTTTGTGAAAACATTGCCCGAATATCATAATTTTCCAGTTTAAGAGCGCGCATGCGGGTTGCCAGAATTGCTTCCACACCGCCAAGTCCGAGATATTCATAAGCGAAAAGGATTTTTATCATAGCCTGCCTTATGTTTGTTGATTCGTCAGGTGCAATAAATTTTCAGCCCGGTGTTTCCAGGTATTTTTTGATAAAAAATTTTGAATCACATTTGGATCTGGCGTGATTTGAGAAGCTTCCAGAATTAATTTTTCAAAATCATCAGATGTTTGAGCATTTTGAACATACGGCATCCTGGTGAGATGCGGCATACCGCATGAGACAACCGGTAGTCGAAGCTCAAGGTATTCATATACCTTAATTGGATCCACACCCCGGGATAATTCTGTAATTTTAAACGGGATGATTGCCAAATTCCAGTTGGCGGCATAGGAAGGCAAATCTTCATGGTTGATTTTACCCGGTAGCAGGATGTTGGAGGGCAGTGTCATGTTTAAATCATACCCATAACCAATAATGTGAAACATCCAATCTGGATGGGCTTGAGCAGTTTTTACGATTAAATTCCAATCGAACCATGAAGATGTCAAATGACCGAAATATCCTATGGTTAATTTTCCACATGGAAGATCGCGCGGGGTTACGTTTTGAGGGAAACTTCCAGATTCATAGGCATTTTGGATGAGGTGTACTTCCCGTCCGCTAATGGTTTTGGCGCTCTCCCATAAAGCTGATGATGTTGCTGAAATCAATTGCGTGTTCTGGAATATATACGTTTCGACATTTTGATCATACCAATCCGCCTGCCCGACTTTGCTAAATTCCGACCAGTTGTCTATTACTTCATAAATGGTTTTCCAACCCCGTTGATTAAATATATTTAACAACCTTACCAGAGCGGGATGGGGGAATTCAGCCAGTAATATTCGTTCACCTTCCAGGGAGGCAAATAAATTAATAAACTCTTCCGGATATGACCACAACTGGTCCAGAGGAAATTGGTAAATATTGGGAAAATCAGGGTCTTGGGAAAAATATTCACGACTTGAAAATCGGAAGTAAACAAAAATTACTGGTATTCCCATCCGACCAAATGCACGTGTAAGCCATGTGGAGCGTTGACCTTCTGATTTTGTAAATTGAACACCTGAAATGATTAATACACATCCTTTATCTGACGGTTGAGTATGGATGAATTTTGATAATTCGCTAAAAGATGTCTCCTCTCGACTGGACTTCGTCCACCAGTTTGGAACAAGATGGCTGGTTTTTGAATGCCTGGTTTTCTCCACGTTTGGCATGGGTTGAATCAATAGTTTTTCTTTCCGGTCGGGTCGGAGGACCAGTAAAGGAGGAATGGCACTGCTGCAATTAACATTTGTTAACAAGTATTGTTCAAACCATTGAGAATACCAATTCGCCAATCCTTTTCGTTGCAGTTCTGTCCAATCATCCACTGAATCATATATTATTTCCCATCCGTTCTGCCGGGCAATGGTTATGATCCGGAAGAGGGCTGGATGGGGGAAGTCGATGATCATTCGGCGTCTGCCGGACGGTGCGTGAGAGGAATGAAATACCTGATCCGGATGAGCCCAGAGACGATCCAATGGGAGAATGAATATATTCCCGTCTGACGGGATGGGGGTATGCAAATCGTCTTTCACTGAAAAGCGAAAGGGAACGAGAACCAAAGGAATATCTTCATCCTGAATTGCTGACGCAATTTGAGATGAGCGGGAATTTGGATTATTAATCGAGGAGCCGGTTATGTACATGCAATTAATGGGAGCCATCTGATGGATGTCCCAAAATATATCCAATTTTTGATATATTTCAGGATTTTGGTTTCCCAACCACCAACGGGGTAAAATCATGCTCCGGCGATCCCATTTTCCAAGAATATCCATGATAGATAGGGTTGTCCATCGTAAAAAATCGCCAATGGTGTTAACTCTCCAGGCATTATCCGGAAGGAAAAAAATAATTTTTCGTAACAACAAACGGAATTGATAATAGACTTCCTCCCGTTTCGTACCGGATGGAAGAAAGAATAATCTGATTGGATGGATTATTCGTACCAATAAATCATGGATTTGATCCATTGTGAATTTTAACGGGTTTGTTTTCTTAACCTGGCGAACGTAAAATGCATATTCCAACTCATCATTCGGGTCAGGGGTTTCGATTGATGGTATTCTGTTCCTCCAATCCTGACTCGCGGGAATCCTGTCCTCCATACCTTGCAGGCTGGTAAATAATAGGATTGGCACCCCGGAATTTTCAGCAGCTGTCAATATTTCATTCAATCCAGGCGATGTAATTTGATCATTTTCAGGCAGGTAAATCCAGATATTGTGGCAGGTGGATCCAATTGCTTCCAGTGATGATATTTTTACCCATGATTCGGATTGTACCGAATCTTTCAAAGCATACATTGCGGGTTGGAAGTCATATTTATTTAATTTTTGTTTGAGCTGTCCGACAATTGAATCAATCAGGTGTTGTTTATCTGATGAAAGAAGCAACAGGATTGTTTCCATGATTCTTTCTATATCAACCTTGTTGATTCCCGGTTTCAACAGGCAGGTTTAATGCCTTCACCATGAACACAATCGTCTCCGCCCGGGTGATTGGTTCTTCAGGCAGGAACCTTGTGGATTGCTCATCATTTGGAGAAATAAACCCGGCTTGCACGGCTTTCTCGATCCAGGGAGCTGCCCAATAATCAACAGGTACATCCGTAAACATCCCATGGGCGGATGTATATTCAATTCCGGGTGGTTGAATTGCCTTCATAAGGACATAGGTTGCCTGAGCGCGGGTGACACCCATTTCAGGCCAATAATTGGCACCCGGTTTGGCAAAACACAGTCCAAAATGAAAGGTTTCTTCGAGGTAAGGGCTTAACCATTTGTCAACAGGGACATCTGGAAATAATAAACCTGTAGCCGGACGGGGCTCGTATTTTGGACCCCATTTGGCGCGTAAGGCGAAAATTGCCAATTGAGCACGCGAAAGGATATTGTCTGGGGCAAAATACCCCCCGTCATAGGTAATTTCATAACCAGCACGAATGGCAGAGAGTAAATAAGGATATGCAGGATGAGTGGGAGCCACATCATAGAGAAGGGTCTCCTGTTGAGGGGATTGTTGATGTTCTGATTTGCCGATCTGCATGGTAATTCTATCGACATTGGAATTGACAAAATCCTGATAAGCATAAACAACTTCGTCAGCGGGTCCAATTTTCAGAATTTTTCCATGATCCAGCCATAACGCCCGCTTGCAATAGGATCTGATCGTGTCCATGCTATGCGATACGATCACGATGGTTGTCCCTTGTTTTTGAAATTCATTCATTCTTTCAAGGCATTTATATTGAAATCGGGTATCTCCAACTGAGAGGATTTCATCCACCAATAAAATTTGAGGTCTTTTGGATACAGCCACAGCAAAACCAAGGCGGGCTTGCATCCCTGTGGAATAAGTGCGTATTGGGGCATCAATAAAATCCCCCAATTCAGAGAAATCCAAAATCCATTGAAACAAGGATTTCATTTCATTTCGGGAATGACCCAACAATGCTCCATTTAAAAATACATTTTCCCGCCCGGTCAATTCAGGATGAAATCCGGCACCCAATTCCAACAAAGGGGCGACCATCCCGCGGGATCTTACCCGACCGGATGTTGGTGTGAGAACCCGCGCCATCACCTTTAGCGCGGTGCTTTTACCAGCCCCATTCTGACCGATGACGCCGAAAATTTCTCCCTCGTAAACCTCAAAACTGACATCATTTAATGCCATTAATTTTTCATACTTGATTCGGCGTTGCAACCACCGAATCGCGTATTCTTTAATGGATCCAATTTGTTCATGAGGAACGCGATAACAAACCTGAACATCTTGAAATTTTATAATTGGAAGGCTTTGAACGATGGATCCATCCGATATGACTTCATGCCCGGTATGCATATTCATTCACCTTTTGTGTAAAAACAAACCACCCGAGCAGTAATGTGCCAACAGCAATCAGTGCACTGATGACCAGGGTTTTCAAACTGGGGAATTGTCCCATGAAAATGGGATCTCGAAAACATTGTAAAAAGTAATAAATCGGATTCAGGTGCATGACCCAGATCCATTTTTCCGGGATAATTTCAATGGGGTAAATGATGGGTGAGGCGTACATGCCGATCATCAAAATCACTTCATAAATTGGCATGATATCCTGAAAGTAGATGACTGCTGTCGATAGGAAAAAACCGACGCCCATGGCAAAAAA
Organism: uncultured Anaerolineaceae bacterium; assembly: GCA_937863865.1. GTDB lineage: Bacteria > Chloroflexota > Anaerolineae > Anaerolineales > Anaerolineaceae > CALMHE01. The sequence continues at coordinate 7,902 of CALMHE010000243.1, forward strand.
GGATAAAATCAGGATTGACAGGGGCAAAATAATTAAGGCAGGTGTAATTGGGGCTTTTGTTACCAGCATGATCAGGATTAATGGAACCAGTGATAATCCCATGTTTACCAAACCGCTCCCGATTGTGGAAATTACAAAGATTCCTTTGGGAAGATAAATCCGTTTTAATAAATCTCCACTCCATAGCATTTCACCCATTGCCAGACTGGTCGAGCTGGAGAAGAAATTCCAAACCAGTAGACCACTGAGAATATATACCGGATAATGTTCAATTTGAAACCGGAATAGGGCTGAGAATACAAGGGTCAAAACAATCATTGTCAACAAGGGATTCAACATCGTCCAGATGACGCCCAAAAAAGAACGTTTATACCGGGTTTTGATGGAACGGCTGATCATCTGTCGAGCTAATTCTCGATATCGGAAAAGAGCGAAGAGCTCACTCAAGAATGGATTGTTTAGATCTGTGGAATCGTAATCTTTAGTGGAAATGGTGTTTTTTTTCATCATTTGTGAGTCATAAAAGAGTTATAAAGCCAGGAAACCTGTATGGCAGAATGATATAACGAAATTCATGAAGAAGAAAAAATCAAAATACAGGATGTTCCCTTCGTGTAATCCTAAATCGTTTATACTGACCAGTATATGTCGAATGGTTGACTGGATGACGAAGCATGATGGTTAAAATATTGTTAACAACCCGGGTCACATTATTGATTATTATACCTTACATATCATTCGTCCCTGTTGGGGGGATTGATCCTCGCATCAGGGAATGAACATATGGAATATTGAAGTCATTCCAGTGATTTGCAATAACCTGGTGATGTACCGGGTTCTGTAATTATGAAATGAAATTCATCCCAACACAATATTACCAGGAGGTTATGATATAAATAAGCCATCACAAATATAATGACCAGATTTCTTAATCAATTTCCCATGCTGATCAAAAAGGAGATCCTTCTCCCCGGCAGCCGGCGGGAAGGTTGGTGGCTGGAATTTCGCCAGCTCGCCCGCCTGGTTGGGCGTGATGGTCTGGAGGGATTAATTTCCTATCTGAAAATTCGCAGGCATGGCTCAGGGTTGATGATTCCAGCCTGGTGGTTGACCCATACGCTCCACCCGGTAAACCCTTCCTGGCAGGATTTTGGTAAACAGTTGGATATTAAGGATGTGAAGGGTGTGGCAATAATTTATTCAGCCACTCCTTACAGTAAAACTGAAGGACAGCGTTCCACCTGGCTGGCACGCGCCATGATGCGGTCGGGTTGGGCTGTAA
>CALMHE010000244.1 GCA_937863865.1 uncultured Anaerolineaceae bacterium
GTTTACAATTCTCAGCCGGATCATTCTGGATACATTGGTTGAAACGTAATATCATAATTTTAAAGGAAACACCACACTTCCCGATGATGCGTAACTGGAGTAAAATCCCTAGCGGTTAATCAGTAGAGTTGAGGTGCGTATGCCGATTTATGAATATGTTTGCCAGGAATGTGGGCGAAAATTTGAAGCGCTCCGTTCCATGAAGGATGCGGATTCCCCCATTATTTGCAAATATTGCCACGCAACGAATACCCGGCGGGCTTTATCCGTTTGCAATTGCCAGAGTGATGGTCGTGCCATTGCAGGCGGCGGAGGTGGTTGCAGCGGGTGCGCCGGTGGTTCTTGTGGTTCCTGCGGACACTAAGATAAAATGAAATGGACAACTCATTATCAGAATAAATCCGTACTTGTGACAGGCGGATCCAGCGGTATTGGACTGGCACTGTCCAACCGATTGTTTGAACTGGGAGCCAGTGTGTTCATTCTTGCACGCCGCCCGGATCAATTGGAAGTAGCCCGGAAGGAAATCGAAACCCACCGGGTCAACTCCCAACAAAAAATTGGTATTCTTGAGGGCAGTGTTGCCAACCTTGAGCAAATAACTGAATTGTTGCATGATTTCATTCACAGGAATGGCACACCCGACCTCCTGATAAACAGCGCAGGGATCACACACCCGGTTGAATTTGTCAATACACCCATCGAAATATTCCGTGCGATGATGGATGTTAACTTTTTCGGGATAGTCCATACCACAAAAATCCTTGCCCCGTTGATGATCGAACGCGGTAGTGGTCATATCATTAATATCAGTTCAGCAGCTGCCATTGTTGGTGCATACGGATATACTGCCTATGCAGCATCCAAATATGCTGTAAGGGGATTTACGGATACGTTGCGCGCTGAATTAAAACCACTGGGTGTCCGTTGTTCCCTCGTCCTGCCTGCGGATGTGAACACCCCGCAGCTGGAATACGAAACACCAATTAAACCATTCGTCACCCGCGAATTTTCAAAAACCGCCAAGGTAATTCAGCCGGAATATGTAGCCAAGGTTGTGTTGAGGGCTGCCGCCAGGGGAAAATATTTAATAATTCCAGGGGCTGATACCCACCTTTTATATCATGTTACCAACTTGATGGGCGCCAAGACGCAAACGATCCTTGTCGATTCCATCATCGCTTCTGCATTCCGCCGGAAAAATCAATCCTGATTTAGAAATTCATAAAAACGATATCATGGGATGGGGCTGCCTGCCAGGAAAAGGCAGCCCTTATTTATTTATTCATTTATTTAATGTTTTTAATTTCCTTAGCCAATTATTTACTTATGTTATACTTCAGCCAATATCTGTATTCCCAATTATTCCAATTTCATACTGATGGGATTCCATGAAAATGGATTTTCCGGTTTTCTCTGATCTCGAAGCGGAGAGATGAGAGTCTCCATCACACCTAAATCGGCTTGATTAGCGCATTGGATAGGTGGAAAAAATAACCCCTGAAAATTAGGATTGATTGTGATTCCACGCAACAATGTCAATTTTCAGTCATGACCCATATCAAAAGTATCAGTAAACAGGAACAAAGGAATATGAAAACCAGGGATTATATTACTCTTGAAGATCGTCATGGTGCCCACAACTACCACCCCCTTGATGTTGTCATCAATCGGGGTGAAGGTGTATGGGTCTGGGATGTGGATGGGAACAAATATCTTGACTGTCTCTCTGCATATTCCGCTCTCAACCAGGGACATGTCCATCCTGCCATCTTTTCTGCCATGCTGGAACAGGCAAAAAAGCTGACCCTAACCTCACGGGCTTTCCGCAATGATCAGCTTCCACTATTCTACAAGGACATTTCAGATTTGACTGGATATGAAATGTGCCTGCCCATGAATTCCGGAGCTGAAGCCGTGGAAACTGCCATCAAGCTTGCCCGTAAATGGGCATATGTCGTCAAGGGTATTCCCCGTCACCAGGCAGATATCATTGTAGCCAAAAATAATTTTCACGGTCGCACCACCACCATCATCTCCTTCTCCTCGGAACCCGATTATAAGGATAATTTTGGACCTTTCACGCCCGGTTTTCCCATGGTCGAATATGGGAGCCCTGGAGAAATAGCACAGGCAATCACACCCAATACGGCAGCCGTGATGCTGGAACCAATCCAGGGGGAAGCGGGAGTCATCATACCACCTCCTGGATATCTACAGCGGGTGAGTGAAATATGCCGACAGAACAATGTCCTCTTGATTGCTGATGAAATCCAGACCGGGCTCGGTCGCACGGGTAAACTTTTCGCCTGCGACCATGAGGGTGTCCGACCAGATATGATGGTTGTGGGCAAGGCACTGTCAGGAGGGTTCTATCCTGTTTCAGCTGTCCTGGCTGATGAACCCATCATGGGTTTGTTTAAACCCGGTGATCATGGTTCCACTTTTGGGGGAAATCCCCTCGCGGCAGCCATCGCCCGCGCTGCCCTCAAGGTAATCACTGATGAAAACCTGGTGGAGAATTCTCAAAAAATGGGCGAATACTTCCTGGATCAACTTGCGGAAATCCCCAGCAGGTATGTCCGGGAAGTTCGCGGGAAAGGTCTATTAATTGGGGTTGAATTAAAACCAGAAGCGCATGGAGCCCGCCGATTTTGTGAAGCTTTACAATCGCGCGGCATACTTGCCAAGGAAACCCACCAGCATGTCATCCGATTTGCTCCTCCCTTGATTATTGATAAGGAAACCATTGATTGGGCTCTCCCGTTCATACGGGAAGTACTAACCATGGATTAATAATTGAATCAACAGAAATATCAGCATTCTCAGCCTGCCGTCAAGTATTATTTCCAACCCCCACTTTCCCCGGAGATCTCATGGACTGGAAACAATATTATCAAGATCACTTAATGTCAGCCGCCGAGGCAGTACGTTTAATCCAATCAGGAAATCGAATATTTCTTACTGGCAATTGCTCCGTACCTCACAATCTTCTGGCAGCACTTGTGGAGTATGCTCCCAATCTGCGTGATGTGGAATTATGCCAGGCATTGACCGTGGCAGGTTCGGAATATGTCAGACCGGAGTTGGAAGGACACCTGAGAGTTAATTCATTTTTTATCAGCAACAATGTGCGTAACGCCATCTGGGAAGGTCGTGCGGATTTTACTCCAGTCCTTCTTTCGGAATTCCCTTTGTTATTCCTCCGGGGAATTGTTCCACTTGATGTTGCATTGATTCATATATCACCCCCGGATGAGGAAGGTTACTGCCGCCTTGGCATTGAAGCGGGTCTTACTCGCAGCCAGGCTGAATCCGCCCGGATGGTGATTGCCCAGGTGAATCCCCAAATGCCGCTTATGCTGGGAGACACCCTCTATCATGTCACCCAATTGGACGCCATTGTCGAGGTGAATGAACCCCTGGCTGAACTTCCCATGGTGTCCAACCACTCGGATGAATCGCTGGTTCAAAAGATCGCCAGCCATATTGCGGAACGCATCCCGGATGGAGCAACTTTACAACTCGGCATTGGCGGCATACCGGATGCGGTTTTACGATACTTGTATCATAAAAAAGATTTGGGCATCCATTCCGAACTTTTCTCAGATGGAATTATTGATCTGGTTGAAAAAGGGATCATTAATGGCAGCCGAAAAACCATTCATACTGGAAAAATAACCGCAGGATTTATCATCGGCACCCGCCGGTTATATGACTGGGTTGACAACAACCCCCTCGTGGAGATCCAGCGGACGGAGTACGTAAACAACCCCTTTGTCATTGCCAAAAATGACCGCATGGTTGCCATCAACTCTGCAATCGAGGTCGATTTGACCGGTCAAGTGTGTGCAGATAGTATTGGACCCAGGTTTTACAGCGGCGTCGGTGGACAGATGGACTTCATTTACGGTGCATCCTTATCCGAAGGCGGTTTACCCGTCATCGCCCTGCCCTCCACCGTCGCTTTGCGGGATGGCACTGTCGCCAGTCGGATTGTCCCCATGCTGAAAGCAGGCGCTGGAGTTGTCACTTCCCGCAACCATGTTCATTACATTGCGACCGAATATGGGATGGTGGATCTCTATGGAAAATCAATCCGCCAGAGAGCCCAGGCTCTGATCTCCATTGCCCACCCGGATTTCCGTGCCGACCTGAGCCGGGAAGCAAAAAAACTCAACTTTATCTAGAATAACCTGAAACATCACATTATCAAACTTAAGCTGAACCCGAATGATTCGACAAGAAAGGGGTGTTTTGTGGTTTAATAAGATTGAATAAAACAATCCAACCCAAACCGGAGGCTATAATATGCAAAAAGCAAAAATTGTATGCACCTTGGGACCCAGCAGCCAGGATGAAACCACCATCCGAAATATGATGATTGCGGGTATGGATGTTGCTCGTTTGAATTTTTCTCACGGCACTCATGATGGTCATGCAGCCATCATTTCCATATTGCGTAAACTTTCCTCGGAACTTGACAAGCCCATCACCATCCTGCAGGACTTGCAGGGACCAAAATTGCGGGTCGGTGTACTCCCTGATGAAGGCATTCCCTTAACCACAGGTCAAACAGTCATCCTGACCCAAATGGAGGAAACTCTCCCTGATATGCAGGGCATCCTGATCCCCATGGAAATGCCGGATCTGACCCTCTGTGTCCATCCCGGAAGCCGCATCCTGCTGGATGATGGTCATCTGGAGATGGAGGTTTTGGATGTCAAGGACAGGGTGGTGGAAGCCAAAGTAACCCTCGGGGGTGTCCTCCTCAGCCATAAGGGGGTCAACCTGCCAGGAATACATATAGATATTCCCGGTTTTACCGAAAAAGACCGCGAGGATCTGGAATTCGGTTTACAAATGGGCATTGATATGGTTGCCATATCTTTTGTCCGCACTGCGGATGATGTGGAAATGGTTCGCAAAACCATCCAACAATTGACACCCGACCAGCCTGCAACGCCCATCATCGCCAAACTTGAACTGCCGGAAGCGATTGAAAACCTGGTTGATATCATCAATGCCGCCGATGGTGTAATCGTCGCCCGGGGGGATCTGGGAGTCGAAACTTCCCCGGCAGCCGTCCCAATCATTCAAAAGGAAATCATCAGCACAGCAAACAAACACGCCAAGATTGTAATCATCGCCACCCAGATGCTTGACTCAATGATCCACAATCCCCGCCCCACCCGTGCAGAAGCTTCGGATGTTGCCAATGCCATATTTGATGGGACCGATGCTGTCATGCTATCAGGTGAAACTGCCAGTGGCAGCTATCCGGTTGAATCTGTCCGGATGATGGCTTCCATCATTGCCGAAGCCGAGTCCCATTTTGAACCCTGGGGACATTGTGATATTGCCACTGAGGCAAATTTTCGGGATGACGCGGTCTCCATGACCCGTGCCGCCCGTGAGCTCGCTCGAGACCGCGATGCCGCCTGTATTACGATTTTCACCCAGACCGGCAAGACAGCACTATTAATGTCCAAAGTCAGACCGGATGTGCCAATATATGCCTTTACCCCCCGGCAGTCCACCTACCAGCGTATGGGGATGTACTGGGGTGTGGAACCTTTCCTGGTGCCTTTTGCTTTTACTGTGGAAGAAATGTTGATCATCCTGGAAAAAGCTCTTCTCTCTTCAACACCCATCAAACCTGGTCAGCAGGTGGTTGTCATCTCCGGATTCCCGGTGGGAGAGTTCCGGACACCAAACCTGGCGCTGCTCCATACAATAGAACATAAAAAATAATTTCCTGAACTGTATTGTGGAATGCGATCCGGTGCTTCGTTTGACCCTGTATGAAGACAAAAATAATGAAACGACGCCAAAGACCCCTGGGTAAAGTCCTCCTCTCTATATTAACCGAACGGTTGTTCATTCCCGTTATTTTATTATCCATTGGATTGACAGTCCTGTCTGCGTTTATCGCCTCGACATATATCAACCAGGAGCAGCTCCAAACAACCCGCTCCATTTCCCTTCGGTTGGACGATTTTATCCGGAATGCCCGGGAAGTCATTAATTCTGCTGCCAGGGTATCTGAAACCACCTCACAATCCGAACTCCTTAATTATTTTGAGACCTTGCAGCAAACCAATCCCTACTTTGACACATTATATCTGCTCGACAGGGATGGGACCATTATTACCATCAGCCCGCCTGATCGACTTTCCATTGGATTGGATATGTCCAACCAGGAATATTATCTTCACCGCCAGGCTGGTGAAACCTTTAATATCTCTCAACCCTTCATCTCAAACAAGACTGGTGCCCTGACTGTATATTTGACAGAATTAACACCCTCCAACAAGCTGGTTGTTGGAGAGTTGAGTTTATCCAAGCTGCAACAGGTTATTCGCACGGAAACATTCATTTCGACCGGAAGGAGTGTGTTCATCCTCGACACCCACGGAACAATCCTCGGACACCCCGACGCCTCCCTGGTGGCGCAACAAATTAATTATTCCTACCTGAACCAGGATCAACAAAGTCTGATTCCAGATGGGAAGACCCACCTGAAATTATCAGCCACTCATTCCTACCTTCAAACCATATCGACTTTGAAACAAACTGGTTGGATGGTGGTTGCCCAGACTGACTTGTTGGCAGCCTTTACTCCTTTTTTGTTTTTCACAGTATTATCGGCTGCATTATTTATTGCCCTTTGGTTGTTAGTCCTTTACAGCATACAGCAGGAAGCCAATCGTAAAGTCATGATTCCACTGGCTCAATTGAGTGATGCCGCGAGTTCAATCGCTGCCGGTGATAAAACCAAGATGCGGCAGATTGTAAAATCCGCCTCCAGTTTTGAGGAAATTCAGGATCTGGCTGCTAATTTTGTGCATATGATTGAAGCGATCGAACAACGCCAGACTGCTTTGGAAACGCGCACCCGCTCCGAACATGAACTGCGCCTGCTGGCAGAATCCCTGCGGGATACAGCTGCCACTCTCAACAGCACCCTGGATTTCGACGAGGTTTTGGAACGCATCCTTTCCAATATCGGGATGGTCATCCCCCACGATGCAGCAGATATCATGCTGATTGATTCGGATGATCGGAAAGTTCATATTGTGGCGGAAAAGGGGTACGCCAGACTTGGTTTGCAACAATGGATTAACCACTCGACATTTACGCTGGATCAATTCAAAACCTTGTATCAAATGTATCAAACCGCCTCACCGATATTGATTTCTGATACTCTGAACGATCCACTCTGGGTCGTCATCCCTGAATCCAATTGGATGAAATCCTATATTGGGGCACCCATCCGGGTGCGGGGTCAGGTAATTGGATTTATCAACCTGGACAGCCTGACACCTGGATTCTTTAACCTGGAAATGATGGAAAAACTTCAATCCTTTGCAGACCAGGCTGGTATTGCCATCCATAATGCTGAACTGGTGCGGGATCTTCAAACTTCCCACCAGGAACTTGTTGTGGCATACAATACAACCATCCAGGGTTGGGGTAAGGCTCTTGAATTGCGGGATACTGAAATCCAGGGACATTCCATTCGGGTTGCAGACACAACCGTCCGTCTGGCTCAACATCTTGGAATCAGCGAGCCGGAAATTACTTATATCCGTTATGGCGCTTTCCTGCATGATATCGGCAAACTTGCCATACCAGATTCCATTTTATATAAAACATCAGCGTTGACTGATGAAGAATGGGAAATCATGCGGATGCACCCCATTTATGCCCAACAAATCCTTGCACCCATTCCATACTTGAGTCGCAGTGTGGATATACCTTATTATCATCATGAGCATTGGGATGGTTCCGGCTATCCTCACCGGCTGCGTGGGGAGCAGATTCCACTTGCCGCCCGTATATTTCCCCTTGTGGATGTTTGGGACAGCCTCCGTTGTGACCGCCCTTATCATTCAGCCTGGGAGGATGGAGAAATAGAACCATATATCCTTTCACAGGCAGGCAAGCTGTTCGATCCCCATCTTGTTGAGGAATTTTTAATTATGTTGAAAAAAGATGCCGGACAGGAATTAATATAAATGAAGGACATCATGCAGATTCGCATCATCGACACAGACAATCGCAAGGATAGATCGAAATTTATCCGTTTCCCGTTTTCCCTGTACATGGGAAATGAATACTGGGTTCCTCCGTTAATATCCGACATGGAATTGGTCCTTGATCGGAAACGCCACCCATTTTTTCTTCATTCTGAAGCGGATTTTCTTGTCGCTGAAGACAATCACAAAATCCTGGGACGAATGGCAATCATTCATAATCGGAATTATTGTGCTGCCCACCAGGAACAAACTGCCTTTTTTTACCACCTCGATTTTATGGATGATCCGGAAGTCGTGGATGCCTTGTTCAATACAGCCATCAATTGGGCGAGAGAACGAGGTTTGAAAAAGCTCATGGGACCACGCGGCATGGTTCGCTCTTCCGGGATTGGCATGCTCAGGGAGGGTTTCAACTACCTGCCGCCAGTCGGTCAAAATTATAATTATCCCTATTACAACTCCCATCTGGAACGCCTGGGGTTCGAAAAGGAAACGGATCACTATACCAGCCTCATCACCCGTGAGACACACCTCCCCTCGCGCATGTTCGAGGCTGCGGAACGCATCAAACAACGGGGCGAATTTTGGGTTAAAACATTCACCAACCGCCGGGAAATGCTTGCCATGATCCCTGAAGTGGATCGGGTTCATCACGAAGCATTTCAAAATAATCCCGGATTTTATCCATCCACACCGGAAGAATTCGACCTCATTGCCAGGTCCATGATTGCCATTGCTGATCCGAAATATATTAAATTAATCATGAGGGGGGATGAGATTGCAGGTTTTATTTTAACCTACGCCAATATCTCCCGCGGACTGCAGCGCGCCCGGGGTCGATTGTTCCCCCTGGGCTGGTATTATATTCTTCGTGATAAAGCCTCTTCTCCCATCATCGATGGCAATGGCGTTGGCTTGCTTCCCAAGTATCAGGGAATGGGCGCCAATATCCTGTTGTATACGGAACTTGATAAAACTCTTCGCTCGCAAGAACACTTGCAGCAGATGTATCTGGTCCAGGTGGATGAGCGGAATTTCAAGAGCCAGTCCGATGTGGAAACCATCGGCGGCAATCGATGCATCTGTCACAGGACATACCGGCTTTCCATCTAAACCACCCATACCTTGTTGGAGGAACATGATTTATACA
>CALMHE010000245.1 GCA_937863865.1 uncultured Anaerolineaceae bacterium
GTTCGTATAGAGATAATGCCATTTCACCACACAGGATGCCGCCTCCTCCGGTAATCAGGATGGATTGACCAGTGAAATCATATGCTTTGATCATTTTTGTACCGGGCATTTGTCACACCTCGATAATGAATTTAAATTCACCCGTTAATTGATTAGCCATTCCCACAGGATGATTGATTATTTTATTATCACAGCAGGGGAATTTATTCAGGAAAAATCCGAAGAAATGGATTTTGATGTATCATTGTCTTGTTATGGATCGTTCCATTACTCATCCTATCCATTGTTTATACCATAACTTTTAATGAAAGGAATTTTTATTATGACTCTGAACCAATCCACTCCCATATCCGGAAGCCTGGATTTATTATCCCTGGGTGCCATTGTTCACAGGGTTGATCCGGGCGTGGTGCCCTTCCATAAGGCAAACCAGTGGTCCATCCATGTGAGTGGGGGTGAATTTAATGTTGCTGCCAATCTTGCGAACTGTTTTCATTTAAATACAGGAATTGTCACCGCCATGGTGGATTACCCAATTGGTGAAATGATTGCTGAACGGGTACGGGCAATGGGGGTGCGACCTTTTTACAAGCACTTTGTGCATAATGGGGTCAATGGTCCAAACATGGCAACAGTTTATAGCGACCGCGGCTACGGTGTGCGTGCCCCGGTGGTTTTTTACAATCGTTGTAATGAAGCGGGAGCGCTGCTCAAACCGGGTGATTTTAATTGGGACGAGATTCTCTCGGGCGGTGTGCGCTGGCTGCACAGTGGAGGAATTTTTGCCGCCCTTTCCGAAACAACCGGTGAACTGATCATCGAGGCAATGAAGGCAGCCAGGGCAGCCGGAGCAAGGACTTCCTTTGACTTGAATTTCCGCGCCAAGCTATGGAATATTTGGGGCGGCGAGTCACGTGCCCAATCGGTGGTGCGGAGGATTGTTGAGAATGTGGATGTGCTCGTAGGCAATGAAGAAGATCTCCAGTTGGGTCTGGGCATTTCCGGTCCCAAGGTTGCCGGAAAATCCAAGCTGGATCCCAGTGTTTTTCTCGGCATGATTGACCAGGTGTTGGAAAAATATCCACAGATCAAGGTGGTCGCCACCAC
>CALMHE010000246.1 GCA_937863865.1 uncultured Anaerolineaceae bacterium
GGTTTTTGGCTGGCCGGGGATTGGCTGGTTGTATATCAATGTCGGTCTGCCCAATTTCTGGGGGGAGAGCATGTATCCCGGTGAACTGCGGGTGGCGCTCACCCTGGTGGTGTTGTTCGCCTACATCCTGGGTGTGGTTGCCTTCCTGTTGGATATCATCTATGTCCTGGTGGATCCGCGCATCCATCTGACCCAGGGGCAGCCGACCCTGCGATTAAAGCGCCTGCACCTCAGGAAACGCCCCGGCATCTTACAGAATCGGGGGACCATCCCCGCCTCCATCGATCCAAATCCATCACCCGGGGTTTCTCCGCCGGTTGAAAGGGGAATGGATGCATTGCGGGAAGATCTGCAGCATATTCTGAGTAAGCTTGCCGCCTGGTTGAAACTGGCTGCCCGGGAGGTGGGGCGCTACCCAACCGCCATAATTGGTCTGGTGATCATTTTGCTGCTGGTGATTGGTTCAATATATGCTGTATTTGGCATGCCGTATGAGAAAATTGGCGGCGAGTGGGGTCGTACCAGCCTGACCGGAAAGGCGGTGGTGCCCAAGCTGGCTAAACCCGCCTGGATCAACCTGTTCCGGTCCACTGATTATCTGTCCGTTCTCCGGCTTGATGGCAGCCAGGCTGGGGCGCAGCGCAGCGAACAGGCGCTTTCCAATGGAATGCGCCAGATTAACCTGACCTATACATTTGCTTACAATTATGCTGACTTTCCATCGGAAATTTTCCTGAACCTGGATAGCATTTATTCGGAAAAAAAGCCCTATGCATCCATGATCTGGACAACGCCCGATGGACGGGAATTCAAACTGCCGGGGATTTCCGTAATTCCGGGAACCCAGTATGATTTTAAAACCCAGATCCGCTACAAGCGGATGGTTGAACAGAATCCAAACTGGAAGGCATGGTGGGTTTTTGGTGAAGTCTTCCCCACTCCGGTGCATTATGTCCTGTTTGCCGACCCGGATTCCGACCAGCCCGGGGTGGTGCCCGGCACCTATACATTGCAGATTGAGGGGATCACCTTTGAAGAAGGCAGCGACCTGCAGGCGGAACTGGTTTTGCTGGGTCAGGTATATGGTCTGGCGGGCACTGATTATTACCGGCGCGACCTGCTGGTGCCTCTGCTGTGGGGCATGCCTTTCGCGCTTGGATTTGGTCTGGCGGGGGCGCTGGCAACCACGCTGATCTCCATGATGCTTGCCGCCGCCGGAGTCTGGTATGGCGGCTGGGTGGACAACCTGATTCAGCGGCTGACGGAAATGAACCTGGTGCTGCCGGTGCTGGCAATTGCCGTGCTGGCGTATGCCTTCCTGCATGTCAACTTGTGGGTGATCCTGGGGACTATTGTCCTTTTAAATGTGTTTGGAACTCCAACCAAGAATTTCCGCTCTGCGTTTATGCAAATTCGCAATGACCCTTATATCGAGGCGGCGCAGACCTATGGTGCCACCAACTGGCGGATCATCCGCAAGTATATGGTTCCCCGGATTGTGCCGGTGTTGACCCCTCAAATTGTCATTCTGGTGCCTTGTTTTATATTCCTGGAAGCGACCCTGGGATTTTTCAACATCAGCACAGGCTACCCCACCTGGGGAATGATCATATACCAGGCAGTTACCCGCGGGGCGCTGTATGGATCACGCTTCTGGGTGCTGGAACCGCTGGCTTTGTTGTTGCTGACCGGGCTGGCATTTTCCATGCTTGGCATCGCTCTGGAGAGGATTCTCAATCCCCGCCTGATTAAGGATTGATCGCCTTCAGGATTGTTGGTGACGGGTAAATATCAATATAATTTACCCACGATGAAACGTATGGAGGTCGTGGATGACTGATAACGAATACCTGGCGCAAGCCCGGCGGGGACGCAACAAATTCTGGATTTACCTGCTGACCATAACCGCCCTGGTTGTCACCAGTGTGGTGGTGACGGTCATCCTGATGCTGGGAGCCTACCTGGTCGAGCATACGTTAAATCCCAACGACTATTCCCTTCCCACGCTGTTGTTGGTGACCATGCTGCCCTTCCCGGCGATGCTGCTTGTCCTGCTGGGAGCGCAGCGATTTTTGCATGGGCGTCCCATCCGCACGCTCATCACCCCGGCGAGGCGGATCAACTGGGGGTTGGTTCTGCTCTCGGGCGCGGTTTGGTTTGCCCTGGCTGGTCTGGGCGATCTGGTGCTCTCAGCCTTGCAGCCGGGCAATTACACCTGGACTTTTGATGCCAACCGCTTCTGGAAATTTGCCTTACTATCGCTGATTCTGGTGCCAATCCAGACTTCCACCGAGGAACTGATCTTTCGCGGCTACATGACCCAGGGGCTGGGTCTGCTCACCCGCAGGTTCTGGCTGCCCTGGCTGCTGCCGTCGATCGTGTTTGGTCTGCTTCACTCCGCCAATCCGGAAGTGGGGTTGTATGGTTTTCTGTGGACAATGCCCTCCTATGTGGGGGTTGGTTTGCTGCTGGGTTGGATCACGTTGAAAAGTGAACGGCTTGAGCCAGCATTGGGGCTGCATGCAGCCAACAACCTGTATGCTTCGTGGATGGTTACCTTTGCGGGTTCCTCGCTGCCGGTTCCCACTCTTTTTACCATTCAGAAATATGATCCTGCTGTGGGTCTGCTGTTGTTTGCGGTATCAGTGGCAGGATTCCTGGTCATGTATTACCTCCTCCCTGCCTTCCGGCGAAAATCCGCCCCGGAATCCGTAACCGGAGGTCATCCCGATGAAAATTAAATGGACTTGTCGGTGGATTCTGGCTGGTGCGTTGGTTTTGATATTCCTGGCGGGGATGGGCGGGAGGGTTTCCGCCCGCTCCTATTCCGCTGACCGTTTTGATGTGATGGTGGAAGTCCAGCCGGACGGGTCATTGTTTATCACGGAAACCATTGATTTCCGCTTTGAAGGGGGACCATACACCTATGTCCTGCGGGAAATCAACCTGAACGAGCTGGATTCAATCGAAATCAGCGGGGTACAACTGGATGGGGAGTTGCTTCCCCGGGGCAGTCAAACCGGTCAGGTGGAGGTGGAAGGGGGGGATCCCGTCCGGGTGACCTGGCACTTTGCTCCCGCCAGCGACCGGGTGGTCACCACCACACTGCGGTATCATGTGACCGGCAATATCCGACCGGCTTCCAATGGGGATCTGCTTTACTGGCAGGCGATTCCGGCGGATCATGAATATGAAATCAAGCACTCAACAATCACGGTTGTTTACCCTGAATCGCTGGAGCTGACGGAAAAGCCGCAGCTGGATGGTCGGAGTGGAAATCTCACCGAATCCGCAGGTTGGGTTGTGTGGGAAATTGGTCCGGTTCCCGCCGACCAGTATGTGAGCCTGAAGGTGAATTTCCCGCCGGGCAGTCTGGTGGGTGCACCCCCGCAATGGTATGCAAAAAAACAGGCGGTGTTGACCGCTGCGAAATCCGCCCTGCCCTGGGCGGCAGGGATCGGCTTGGGGTTGACCGGTGTGACCAGCCTGCTGCTCATCAGGGCATTGCGGCGGAACCGGGGTGAGGAAATCCAGAAAATCCCGCTGGGGATTATCAACCGACCGCCGGGCGAACAGCCGCCCATGTTGGTGTCCGCATTGATGACTTATGGGAGATCAATTTTTCCATCCACCATCGGCGGGCTGTTGTCGCTCTGCCAGCGGGGCTGGCTGGAAATCCGCGAGACGGGCAAAAAAGGTTTGTTCGGCGGCAGGGACTTTGTCTTTGTCCAGACCCGTGCGGACGTGTTGGAATTGATGGAGCATGAACGCAGCCTGCTGCAAATCCTGTTTGAGGACCGCCAGGGCAGACGGGATGAGGTGCCCATCACCCGGCTGGGAATGGATCTCAGCCGTTCATGGAAAAAGTTAAACAAAATCCTGGAAGCGGAGTTGACCGGGCTGGGATTGGTGATTCCGGAACAAATCCACCAAAAAAAGAAGGTTCAAAGGCTGGGTCTGGGTTTGTATATGGTCACAATGATTTTGTTTACCCCTGCCCTCTTCATGATCTTCAACCCGGATTTAACTTTTTACGGTGTGATCGCCATGGGCATCCTGGCAGGAATGTTGCTGACGGGAGGGGTTGCCACAGTCTTTGGGACCCTGTGGAATATCCTGACCCCCCAGGGAAAAATCCTGCAGGGACGCTGGATGGCATTCCAGAAATACCTTGTTGAACAATCCCGTGCCAATATGCCGTTGCAGGTATCCTGGCTGGAGGAATTTTTACCCTATGCCGTGGCGTTTGAGTTGGGGAACCGGTGGGTGCGGGCGTTCGCCCGCCAGGGGATGCGGGCAATGCCTGTCTGGTTGAAACCCTTGAATGCCATGGATGAAATGGCTTTGATGATGTTTATTGGGACAGCCTCCAGCATCGGATCAGGCGGAAGTTCAACAGGCACCGGCGGGGGCGGCGGAGGCGGCTCCAGCAGCGCCGGTTGATTTACCCGCCTTTCAACTTTGTATAGTTCCGGGGGGCGCTTCGAATAAGGGGGTGCCCTCCATCTACGATATAATAATTTTGCGCTTTCCCGGGAATGGCAGACATTGTCGGGATCTGTTTCGTGCATATCATCATCCAGGAACTGGATTCAATGACACCTTCCCCCGTATCCCCCTCTCCAAGATCAACCCGGCAGCCTGTCCAGGCGTTCCTGCTCTACCTGATTCTGATCACTTCCGCTTTTGTGGTGCTGTCCATCCAGATCCTGTCACAGGCATCCGGGAGTGTTTCCCCGGGGCATCTGCTGTTTCCGTTTGGCGTGGGTTTAATCCACCTCGGTTGTGCGGGGTGGGTTCTGTTTATCCGGCGCAAGGGAAGCGTGATGCCGGTTCTGGCAGTCCTGCTGGCGTCCGTGGGGATGGGTGTGGCGGGCTTGCCATTGCGGACGGCGGTTTTCATCCATCCGGTGTGGATTGTAGCAATGGGGGCGGCTGGCGCCGGTTTTTTTGACCTGGGCATGATTTTACCAGCAGCCGTTGCGCTGGTGAGGAAATGGAGCTGGCTGCGCGCTCTGCCCTGGCTGGCAGCGGTCCTTCTGGCATCATTGACGGTGATATTTCCCTCCCTTTCATCCCGCCTGGAACCCCTGTTGATGGCATTTGCCGGAGCGGGTTTATTGTTTTATTTGTTCATGTTGTCAATCCGGCGGACGGCGGGGGTGGAACGGGATCAGGTGCGGCTGATGTTTTGGAGCAGCCTGCTTGCGTTTACACCACTGGCACTCTGGCTGGTGGCATCCCGACTTGTCCCAATCAACATACCCTATGATTATTTCCTCCTTCCCCTGATGGTATTTCCGGTGGCGGCGGCGTATTATGTTCAACATATCCACCACCTGCGTACGGAAACCATTGTCACCCGCAGTGTGATTTACAGCGTGCTGGGAATTTTAACAGTTGGAGGATATGCCCTGTTGGTCTCGGGGTTGGGGATTGCCCTGGCAGGCTTTCTTCCTTTGGACAGTCCCTGGATCCCCGGCATTGCCTTCTTCATCCTGGCTTTGCTGTTCCATCCCCTGCGGAAATGGCTGCAAACCATGGTTGACCGGCTTTTTTTCCGCGGTGGACAGGCGTACCAGGATCTGCTCAAGACTTTTAGCGGGGATTTAACCGGGGCAATTGACCTGCAGACCATTGTGGACACCCTGCGGCAGTACCTGGAACGGTCGCTTCAGCCGGAACACCTGCATATTTTCCTGCATGATCCATTAAGCGATCTCTATTCAGCGGCGCTGGATTCAACCGGACGCCCGACCAGTGATTTACGCTTCTCACCCGGCGGGGCGCTGGTGGAGGTTTTACACAAGGAAAGATCCGTGTTGGTGCTGGAGAACCTGCGCGAGCTTCCCGCCACACTCCGGGCGGAGGAATCCCGACTGCGTTTGTTGGATTCCTCGATTTTTATCCCCCTGCATGGACGCCAGCGTCTGTTGGGGTGGATTTCACTGGGAAACCATCGTCAGACGGGGGAATCCTATACCACCCAGGAAATCAGCTTCCTGGAATCGTTGAGTCATCAGGCGGTTTTGGCGATTGAGCGCGCCCAGGTTGTCAACACCATGCAGCGCCGCATGCAGGAAGTCAACCTGCTCAGCCGGGTGGCGCAGGGTGTGAATATTAATATCAACATGGATGATATTTACGAATTGACCTATGCCCAGGTGATGAAGGTCATTCCGGCGGATGATGTGCGCTTGATGCTGCTGGATGCCAGTGGAAGACAACTGGTTCAGGTCTTCATGGTCCGCAGGGATGAACGCCTGTATGACCAGGAGAATGTGGTCATTCCCCCTGGAAATGCACTGGAGCAGGAGGTGATCCGCCAGCGTAAGGCGATATGCACGGATGATTACAACCG
>CALMHE010000247.1 GCA_937863865.1 uncultured Anaerolineaceae bacterium
CGCTGGTAGATCCGGTAAAAACCTTCCGCGACGGCAATGACCATGGCCGTGACAGTCAGTGCATCGAGAAACGCCGAGAGAAATGCACCGGCAATACAGAACATCAGGCCGAGCAGCGGCTTCGAGCGTACGCCGAGCAGAATGCCGTTGAATACGAACAGCAGTATCTCGCGCAGAAAATGGATGCCTGCCACCACGAAGATCAGCAGCAGGATGACCGGGAAATTGTGCAGGGTCTCTTCGTATACGCCAGCCGGCGTAGTCATGCCCATCAGCACCGCCAGCAGCAAGCCGAACTGGGTCAGGTTCTTGAGATACTGGGAGACCGCATCGACCACGCCGGGTTCGGGGATCAGACCGGCGAGCATTTCGGCGCCCGGGATCAGGGCAAACATTTCCGGCATAAAGCGGGCAATCAACGGGGAGGACAAGCCAAATGCAAAAAATACCACGCAAACGATCAGCAGGCGGTGTGTGCGCCGTTGTTCCAGCCATTCCTTGTAAAATGCAGTTTTCATGATTGCACCACCTCCTTGCTGTTTTCCACGATGCGCAGGAACACATCCTCCAGCGAGGGTTTAACCTGCTCATAGTGCGTCACCACCAGCCCCAGAGCCACCGCCCGGTTGAGCAGCTCGCGCTGGGCGGCTGCCAGGTCGTTGACAGTTACAATCAGGCGTTTGCCGTCCACCTCCACGGAGCGCGCCCATTCCACCAGGCGGATTTCCTCCACCAGCCGGGTGGAATCCGTGCCGTTTTCCACCTCCAGCAGCAGCATCGGCTTGGCGTAGCGGGCGATCAATTCATCCCGCGGCGCCTGGGTCACCAGCCTGCCGTGGTCAATGATCGCCACGGTATCACAAACCCGCTCGACATCCGCCAGAATGTGGGTGGACATGAAGACCGTACACTGCCCGCGCAGCCCCTCGATCAGGTTGAGGATGTCCTTGCGCCCGGCGGGGTCAAGTGCACTGGCGGGTTCGTCCAGCAGCAGCACCGGAGGGCGGTGAAAGAGAGCCTGCGCCACACCCAACCGCTGCTTCATGCCGCGCGAATAACCCCCCACCCGCCGCTTGCGCGCCTCGATCAAGCCGGTCAATTCCAACAATTCGTCCGCCCGTTTGCGGCGTTCCTTCCCCGGGAACCCGTGGATGCGCCCGATATATTCCAACATTTCAATGGCGGACATCCAGGGGTAAAAGGCGGGATCCTCCGGCAGGTAACCGAATTTGCGGTTGATTTCCGGGGATTTGCCTGCCTCCATGCCGTCCAGCCATGCCGTGCCGCTGGTGGCATGTGCCAGACCGGTGAGGATGCGCAGGGTGGTTGTTTTGCCGGCGCCGTTGGGTCCCAGGAAGCCGAACACCGCTCCCGATTCCACCGTGAGGCTCAGCCCATCCAGCGCCCGGAAGGATCCGAAGTTCTTGATGAGGTTTTCGGTGCGGATCGCGCTCATGACTCCTCCCGACCCAGCAGAAGGTACAGGATGGGTCCAAATAAATTGACAAATACGATGATAATAGCCCACATCAACTTGGAGCCGCGGGTGTGTTCCCGTTTCACCAGGTCAACCAGGGCGAAGACCATCAGCCCGACCTGGATGATGATCAGGGGGATGAGATAAGGAAGGTAGGTTTTGATGATTTCCATTTTTGGATTCCTTTCGAGGTTGCGAAATATGTCTTTACAAACCCCGCGGGGGTGTAACAATCCCTTCAGCCGGGAAAAAAAAGGATTGCTTCGCCCCCGCATGGAGGGGAAAATGTCAGAATGGTTGTCAGGATTCCGGGGGAGTCTCGGCGGGCTTCGACTCTTTTTCCTGGATATCGCGGCGGGCATTCTGTGCCAGGGAAACAATGCCGCTTAAACCACCCAGGTTCATTGTGTCCACCGCGCTGGATGGAACGATCACCAGGGCGCCCTTTTCCTTCAAGCCTTCAAAGAGCATGTTCATTGCCCGCAGGTGCAAAGCGGTGGGGTTGTTAATGTATGCCTTCGAGGCATCGGCGAAGCTGTGGGCAATCTGCATTTCCGATTCGCCCAGGATGACGCGTGCCTGGCGTTCGCGTTCCGCCTGCGCCTGACGGGACATGGCATCCTCCAGCGCCTGCGGGATGATCACATCGCGGATCTCCACCGACTGCACTGAAATTCCCCAGGGGGTGGTGCGCTCATCGATGATTTTCTGCAGATCAGCATCCATCTTGGCGCGCCCCACGAGGATATCCGCCAGCGGCATCTGACCGATCACCTCCCGCAGTGCGGTCTGCGCTGCCCAGGTGATCGCCACCCGGTAATCCTCCACCTCCAATGCGGCTTTCTCGGCATCCCACACCAACCAGAAGAGCACCGCATCCACATCCACGGGAACGGTGTCCTTGGTGAGGGTCTTCTCGGCATTAAACGGCGAGACCATCACCCGGTGGTCAATCCAGATCGGTGTCGTATCCAGGATCGGGATCACCCAGAACATGCCCGGACCGCACAGCTTGTGGAATTTGCCCAGGCGCAGGACCACCGTCTTTTCCCATTGTTTTGCCACCTTGAGTGCAAACAGGAAATAGACTGAGAGCAGCATCATGGGGATGAAAAAGAGGATGATATAGGCATCCTTGATGCCAGCTTCATCCATGAGGATGGCGCCGATGAGACCGGCAATGAAGAAAATCGTACACAGGGTAATGGAAAGGGCATTGGCATGCAGCGCCTCCATTGCTTCGGCGTTCATGCGTGCCAGTTGGGATTGCTGGGTTTGAGTTTGGGTCTTGGGTTTTGTACGCATATTAAACCTCTGAGTTCGGTTTGGGGTCCGGCGCCAGATTTGATTGGGTTGGATCGCCGGTGGCAATCAATCGGTTGAGTTCGTCCAGCGCTTCCTGTGGGCTGCAGCCCAGCTGGGCGAGTTTTGTCAGATAATTCCGGGTCAGTTCCTCCAGGCTGATTTGGCGCAGCTGCTGCAGGGACTCGGTGGTGGGATGATCCCAGATGTACGTGCCGCGCCCGCGCTGGGTGGAAATCAGCCGGTCCTCATGCAGCAGGCGGTAGGCACGGCTGACGGTGTTGAAATTAATACGCAGTTCGGTGGCGAGTTCCCTCACGGTGGGCAGCTGGTCGCCTGGTACCAGGTGACCGCTGAGGACCAGCTGCTGGATCTGGCGGGCAATTTGCAGGTAGAGGGGCTCGCCGGTATGAAAGTCGAGTGTAATTTTGCCGGAAAGGCGGTTCAATCCATCATTCTCCCTTTTGTATCATTGGCTTATTGTCTGATTGTATCATTGTATATATTGTATCACGGGAAAGGTGGATGTCAAGAGGGGATATTCATCGTAAATGACAGGGGGGAGCCGTCATTGACCCTCACAATGGGTGCGGCAGTCTCGCGCAAACACCACACGGCAGGTGAAATGCCTGCCGTGTGGTCAGGCAGCCGCAAAACCTAGCGCAGTGTAATGCTGCCAGATCCCTGATCTTCGATGATGATATGAATCCGTTTGGCAGCCGTCTCCCAGCCGGCGGACTGCCAGACGCCTTCCCTGGCACCCCTACCGCTGATTTTCTCATAACGCTCCGCCACATTCACACTGCCGGAGCCGGATTGCAGCACCTCCAAACGCACCTCGGCATCCGCCGGGACTATAAATCTGACACTGCCCGAGCCGGTGTCGCCCCGCAGTACCAGCTCCACGTCCCCGCCGATATTAACCTGCACACTGCCGGAGTGGGACTCGAAGCGCATCTCCGTCCGGGCACCATCCTCAATGTCCATCTTCAGGCTGCCCGAACCGCCAATCACCTCCGAGGGGTAGGATTCCTGCGAAGCGGGGAGGATCAGCTTGACCGATCCTGATCTGACATCGATGAAAAAATTCATCAGATCCAAACCTGACAGGTTGGCATTCAGCGAACCCGATCCGCCATCAATGTTCAGGTCCAGCGGCAGGTCGGGAGTGATGCCAATTTTCCAGTCCATGGGTCCGGTGAGCGACAGATTCAAGTTGGGGCGTTCGTAACCCAGCGAGACGGATTTCTGCTTCTCCCCGCTTGTCGTGAAGATCACCCTGCCGGCATGGGTCAGGCTGGCATCGATCAGGTTCGTCGAGTTTTGCAGAGGGGTGATGGTGGAGGGAAACTCCACCAGGTCCAGGTCAAGCCGGGCGGATTGCGCCTCACCGATTGGCTCGGAGAATTGCTCGGTAACCACCCGGGGGGTGATTTTCAAGCCCAGTGCCGGGGCACCGATGAGCATGAAGACCAGCAGGGCAATCACCAGCAGGGCAATCAAGCCGCTGATCCAGGGAAGGCGCCGGGCAAAGAGGATATCCAACCCGATGACAATCAGGATGACCGGCCAGAGGACCCCCAACATCGCCAATGAAAGGTTGGGAATCAGGTTGAAGCTTCCCAAAAGCCACAATACACCCAATCCGATAAGCAGGATGGGCCAGAACAGGGAACGATATGGTTGTTTATTATTTTCCACGGTTGCACTCCTTATGGGCATCTTTCCAATCATGCCCCCATAAATATCATACGCTTTTTTAACGGATTGGTTGCATTAATTTGGATGGTATAAATGTTTGCGCGGCGTGGGTCGGAAATGATCAGGTAATATATCACCCCCCAGGGGCGCGGGGTATCATGGCAAAACGGCTTTCCATCCGGTATAATCCCTGAATAACCCAAATTTGAGGAGCGAATCATGGCAAAATTCAGCGCAAAGCACGGCATGAGCACCCTGGTCAACCACGTGGCGGAAGGTGACAACCCGCACCACGCTCACGTAACCCCCATTTACCAGACTTCCACCTTTTCCTTCCCGGATGTCGCCACCGGGGCGTCCATCTTCAAGGGCGAGGAGGAGGGTTTTGTGTATACCCGTCTGGCAAACCCCAACCAGGCTCAGCTTGCTGCCAAATACGCCGTGCTGGAAGGGCTCGATCTGCTGCGCGCCCAGCCTGGAAAACCGGTTGAGGATGTGGTGGACGCCCACCTGTTTGCCACCGGCATGGCAGCCGTCACGACTTCCATCCTGGCGCGGGTTAAATCCGGGCAGACGGTGATTGCCCAGGAAGCGCTTTACTCCGCCACCTTCAACTTCCTGCACGACCTGGCGCCGCGCTACGGGATCAATGTCGTCTGGCTGACAGACACCAGCCTGGATTCCTGGCGGAAGGCATTCGAAGCCCACCCCGACACGGTGCTGGCATACGCTGAATCACCCGCCAACCCCACCATGGCAATTGTTGACCTGGCAGCGGTGGCGGAGATCTGTCACCGGTATGACGCCTGGCTGATGGTGGACAATACCTTTGCCACCCCATACTGCCAGCGCCCCCTCACCCTGGGTGTGGACGTGGTCATCCATTCCACCACCAAGTACCTCTCCGGGCATGGTCTTATTGTCGGCGGGACAGTCATCAGCCGCCATGTGAACTGGGTGCGCGGGGAACTGTATTCCTTTTTGAAAATCCTCGGCGGCTCTGCCAGCCCATTCGATGCCTGGCTCGCCAACATCGGTCTCAAGACCTTTGAACTACGCATGAAGCAGCACTGCCAAAACGCCCTGCAGGTGGCGCGCTTCCTGGAATCCCACCCTGCCGTGGCACAGGTCTGGTACCCGGGTCTGGAATCCCACCCTGATTACGAAACCGCCAGACGCCAGATGCTGGATTACGGCGGGATGATTTCATTTGAATTGAAGGGCGGGCTGGAATCCGGCTCCGCCATGATGAATAAAGTTCAACTTGCCACCCTGGCGGTCAGCCTGGGCAACGTGGATACACTCATCCAGCACCCGGCGAGCATGACCCATGCTGCCATGCCGCGCGAAGCGCGCCTCAAGGCGGGCATCACCGATGGACTGGTGCGCCTCTCGGTGGGCGTGGAGAATGTTGATGACATCATCGCCGATCTGGAACAGGCGCTGGGCTGATCATTTGCGGGCAACTGCCCGGTAACAATCGAGAATCTGATCAACCGTGTGCGACCAGGAAAAGCAGGCGGCGTGCTCAAAGCCGCGCCGGCGATATTCCAGGCGCAGATCTTCAGATTGGTAAAATTCCTGCAGGCGCAGAGCCATGGCAGCGTCATCCTCGGCATCCAGGAGAATGCCGGCATCGCCGATGACCTCCGGCAGTGAACCGCGGTTGGAGGCAATCACCGGCGCCCCGCAGATCATTGCCTCCAGCACTGGGATGCCGAATCCTTCGATCCAGGAGGGGAAGACGAACACTTTTGCCTGGCTGAAGAGACTGATCAGGTCAGCGCGGGGCGGGTTGACAAGCAGGGTGGCAGAGCCGCTGGCAACAGCCTCCTTGAGGACGGGCAGGACATCCGGTCGGCGGGCAAAGAAAACGAGCTGCCAGTCCTGTCGGATTTCAGCCGGCAGGAGGCTCCAGGCGCGAATCACCATGCCCGGATTCTTCAAACCGTCCCCAAGTATGAAATGTGGGGCAAGCCCGTATTGATTGCGCACAGCCTGCAGGGTATCTTCATCCGTGATGCGCCTGAATTCCGGCGGGGGGGCGTGGTGGATGGCTGTAATCCGCCCCGGAGAGATGCCGCTGAAGCGGATGATCTGCTGGCGGGCATATTCCGAGATGGTGATGACATGGGCGGCATGGTGCAGCGCAGCGTGGGTGCAAACATGCAGGTAGGTCATCGTCAATATGGTTTTTACCATTTTGGGATGCCCACGGACGATTTTTCGAAGAGGCATCAGGTTGATTTCATCATGGATGGTGAGGATTTTGGGCACACCCGCGGGTCCAAAACCATGGTTGGCTGGAAAGTGAACCACATCCAGTTGATCGCGCGCCATGATCCTGGCGTGAGCGCTTTACTGGACCGTTTGAACAGCGTGGGCATCGAATTGCAGGACATCGCGGATGATGCCTCCAAACAGGCGCTCGACGTCCACCTCGATCCGAAGCAAGCCGATCGCTTGCGGGAACGGCTGGATGTG
The DNA here is from genome assembly GCA_937863865.1 of uncultured Anaerolineaceae bacterium. Lineage (GTDB taxonomy): Bacteria > Chloroflexota > Anaerolineae > Anaerolineales > Anaerolineaceae > CALMHE01. The sequence continues at coordinate 6,965 of CALMHE010000247.1, forward strand.
CTGCTACGCCTGCAACAGAAACACCGCGTGAAGGAGAACGGCGCCTTGATCACCCTGCGCGAAGACCTACGCAGG
>CALMHE010000248.1 GCA_937863865.1 uncultured Anaerolineaceae bacterium
GACGGATTGTGAAAACCTGTTTGCCATCAACAAGGAACTTGCCGGACTGGTGGCAGGTTACAGCGATGCGGAGTTGGATGAACCAGCCGCACCCGGCAAACCCAGACGCTGCCAGGTCATCCAGGGAATCGTTGCCCATAACAGCTATCACACAAATGAAATCATCAGCATCCGCCACATGCTGGGTTTATGGCTCGAGCAGGTTTAATCCGGATCATTGGTAAAAACCCCTGGTTTCCATTTTTTCCCAATCTCGATGGACATTAAGTGCTGATTTGATGTAAGATTAAATCAAACAAAGATTGGGAGATGATGTATGATTCTTGGGAAACGCGTCCGCCTGCGGGCAATTGAAGAAGCCGACCTGCCGCGTTTTACTGCCTGGTTGAACGACCCGGAGGTGATCGAGAACCTGACCCTGCAGGTACCGCTGTCCATGGCGCGGGAGATGGACTGGTTCGAAAACATGAAGAGGCGCCCTGCCGAGGAGCATCCGATGGTGATTGAAGCCAATCTGCCGGAGGGGTGGACCCCGTTGGGAAATATCGGTTTGCATTCCATTGATTGGGTCAACCGCAATTCCGAGGTGGGCATTTTCATCGGTGAAAAACGATGCTGGAACCAGGGCTTTGGGCGGGATGCCATGCGGTTGATGCTGCGGCATGCCTTTAACAACCTCAATCTCAACCGGATTTACCTCCGGGTTTTTGAATTCAACCTGCGCGCCATCCATTCCTATGAAAATGCCGGCTTTAAATTGGAGGGCAGGCTGCGCCAGGACCGGTTCATGAACGGCGAATACTGCGACACCCTGATCATGGGTGTTCTGCGTTCAGAATGGCAGGATGTGGAAGTTTGACTTTCAAAGGAAGTGGAGAGTAATTATGGTTAATGAACATATCGCCCACCTGGAGCGAATGAATTATGGGCACATCAAGCTTTACGCTGGCTCTGCCAGCCTGGACCTGGCGACTGAAATTGCCTCCATCCTGGGTATTCCATTGTGCGAGAGGGATGTCGTCATCTTCCCCAATGACAATATTTTTGTCCGGCTGCATACCAGCGTGCGCGGGCAGGATTGTTATGTAATCCAGACCACTGCAGCGCCGGTGCAGCAAAACCTGATGGAATTGTTAATCCTCATCCGCACCCTGCGGCAGGACTCAGCCGCCCGCATCACGGCGGTTGTTCCGTATATGTGCTACAGCCGATCCGACAAGAAGGATCAGCCGCGGGTTGCCATTACAGCCCGGCTGGTGGCGGATCTGATTGAAATGGCAGGTGCTGACCGGTACATCGTTTATGACCTGCACTCCAAACAAATCCAGGGTTTTTTCTCCATTCCTGGAGATGTGATGACCGCCTTCTATACTCTGTCGGATTATCTCAAGGGCATTTGCTCCCGGATGCAATCGCCGGTCATCGTGGCAACCGACCTGGGGTTTTCAAAGAATGCCCGCAGTTATGGAATGGCGTTAAACGCTCCCCTGGCATTCATTGAGAAACGCCGGATTTATGATACCAACACCCAGGCACTCACGCTCATTGGGGATGTGAAAAACCGCGATGCAATCATTGTGGATGATGAAGTGGATACGGGCGGCTCCATCTGCGAGGCAGTCAACCTGGTGAAGGAGAAAGGCGCCCGCAATGTGTACGTGGTCTTTGTTCATCCGGTTCTCTCGTTGGATGCTTCGGAAAGGCTGGCAGGCTTGCCGGTTACCGAATTCATCACCACGAATACCATTCCCATCCCGCCGGAAAAACTTGCCTTGTTTGGCAGCCGTTTGCACATCCTTTCCATTGCCCCGCTCCTGAGCGAGGTGATCACCCGCGCCAATGAAGGACGCAGCGTGGGTGAACTGTTCAACGAGTGATGAGGATTTATGCCGGAACTGCCTGAGGTGGAGACAATCGTACGGGCGCTGCGGGATGGGGGGCGCGGCGGCGCCCCCATTTTGGGCTGCCGCTTTCTGGGGGTGGAACTGCTGTGGGAGCGCACCCTGGCGGTTCCGGATGTGGGGGAATTTCAACGCCGTCTCCCCGGTCAGAAAATTGAATCCATTGATCGGTGCGGCAAGTTCCTGCTGTTCAATCTTTCAGCAGATACCCTGCTCATGCATCTGCGCATGAGCGGTGATCTGCGGGTGGACCGGGTGGAACAGCCTGCCGCCCCCCATGACCGTGCCCTGTTTTACCTCGACGATGGGCTCCGGCTGGCTTTCAATGATCCCCGCAAGTTTGGACGCATCTGGCTTACTGCTGATCCCCGGGAGGTGCTGGCAGGTCTGGGACCGGAGCCCTTTGACCCTGATCTGACGCCGGAAACCCTGTACTTGAGATTACAGTCGCGCCGGAAGCAGATCAAAACCCTGCTGCTGGATCAATCCTTCCTGGCTGGTATCGGCAATATCTATGCGGATGAAGCCTTGCACCGCGCCGGTCTGCATCCGCTGCGGCTTTCCGATTCCATCAATCCGGCGGAATCCGCCCGGCTGCTGGAGGGAATTCGAGCCGTGCTGGAGCAGGGTATCCTCCATAATGGAGCCAGCCTGGATTGGGCATACCGCGGGGGGCAATTTCAAAACCAGTTCCGCGTTCATCAGCGTGCCGGGGAGCTATGCTACAATTGTGGTACGTTAATTCTCCGGCAGGTGGTTGGACAGCGGAGCACCTATTACTGCCCGGTCTGTCAACCAGCTGATCAACGGTAGGAGGTTATCCATGAGTTCGGAATTTTCGCAATTACTTCTCACTTTATTATTTGTCACGGTTGGATTTATTGTCGGTGCACTCATCACGGTTTGGTGGTTCGAACGAAACCGGAAGCACGAAAAAGCCGAACAGGAAGCTGCCCGCCTGGTTGTGGAGGAAGGGGAAAACACCCGCCAGCAGAAATACCGGGAGGTGGTCCGCCTGTGGCGGGATCGAAAAACCAACCGGCTGGTGGTTGATTGCAGCGGAAAGGTCTACCCCAATTTATCATCACTGAGTGATGAACAACGCCAATCCCTGGAATCCGTCATCCGGGAGTGGGCAGTCTGGTTGGGGTTGGGAAGGCATTCCCAAAAAACCACCGCCAGCCCTCCACAGCCAGCACCCGTCAAACCGGTGCCCGTGTCTGTGCCCCAGCCGGTGATCATAACACCCGTACCCCAGGCAGTTCCTCCTGCCGCACCCGAAGACAGCGCTGCCCAGACCATGGTGGCGCAAATCAATGAGATTGTCCAGAGCCGGCTGCCTGGTTCGGTGCTGGCAGGACATGCCATCCGGATCATTGAAAGCCCGCGTGATGGGGTGGTGGTTTGGGTGAATGGCACCCGTTATATCGGAGTTGATGAAGTGGCGGATCCCCAGGTGCGGGATTTCCTGCATGAGGCAGTTGCGGAGTGGGAGAAGCGTGCCGGCTGATTAATCCACGGCAATGACATCTTCGATCTCAGGGAAGAACTGCCGTACGGTACCCTCCACCCAGCCCTTGAGGGTGAGGGGGGAAAGCGGACAGCCCAGGCAGGCTCCGCCCAACCGCACTTTAAGGATTTTCCCATCAAAAGATACATATTCCACGTGTCCCCCGTGGTAGTTTTCAATGTACGCGTCCAGTTGTTCCACCAAACCGCGGATTTGTTGTTCCATTGAAAATGAAGGGATTGTGTCAGACATTGGGGTCCTAGCCTCCGGGATGATCGTCATTGGATTCCATGCCGCCGCTGAGGATGCTTAACACCTGTGGATGAATGTTGCGGTAGCGATTCGCAACCTCCTCAGTCAATCGATCCAGGAATATTTTACCAGTTTCCGGGCATTCGTCGCAAATGCTTACCAACTGGTGGCGGGTGATGCAGTACGCTTCACTGGGAAGGACTGCCACTGCTTCGGAGGAATAATTTGTCCTCCGCAGGGCTGTGGACCAGCCAAACACATTGCCCGGTAAAATGCGTGCAACGGTCAGCGGTGGACCATCGTAAGGCTTGTAACGTACCAATATTTCCCCGCTGCAAAGAATATAAAGATATTCAGCCGGCTGCCCCTGCTCAAAAATGATCTGGTCTTTGGAAAAAGAGCGGATTTCAAACAGTGGCTCAAGGTCACGCAGCTGCTGCAGCGACATACCCTTGAAAAAAGCCAGATGTTCATATTCCTGTTTGAACATGAAATCATGGTAATCAAACGGTGGGCTTGGTCATAGTGGCAAATATCATGAATGAAAGAATAATATGGCATGGAGGTTATGACATTGTGTCATGGAGCCTGAACGGGATCTTTTAAGGATAATTTAAGGGTATTTTTCTGAACTTAACCATTTTCTAATTGACAAGCCGGTAATCTTTCGTATAATGAAATTTACCTGCAAACAAAAGGAGGTGGTTGTTGGTTACCAATTCCATTGATTGCACCCTTCTGCAATAACCTTTTTCCCCAACTTTTTTCAATTGAATACGCAAGGAGGAGATTGTGAAGACTCGTTTCCTGTATTCGTTCATGGCGCTGTTGCTCGTATTCAGTGTGACACTTGTTGCCTGCACTACCGCCGCGCCAATTGCCACAGAACAGCCCACTGAAGCCGCCACTACCGCCGCACCAATCGCCACAGAACAGCCCACTGAAGCCGTCACGGAAGCACCCTACGTTCCCATGAAAGTGGAAGCGCCCAATTGTGATTATGGTGGTGAGTTCCTGTCCATCGAAGCGGTGGATCAGCAAACTGTCAAGTTTACCCTTTGTTATCCAGATCCGGCGTTTGCTTCCAAGGTTGCATTCTCCGTTTTCTCGATCCTCGATACGGAATATCTTGATCGCATGGGCGGCGATTCCGTCTTGATGAGCGATGAACCCAACGGAACCGGACCTTATCTGTTGAAGGAATGGGTGCGCGGTGATCATATCACCTATGAAGCCAACCCCAATTTCTGGGGGACACCCGCCATTGTCAAGACGGTCATTTTCCGCTGGTCGGAACAATCCGCCCAACGCAAGCTGGAACTGGAATCCGGCATGGTGGACGGCATTGACAATCCCGCACCGGAGGATTTTGAATCCATCAGGGCTAACACGGAACTCCAATTGAATGAACGCCAGGCGCTCAACATCTTCTACGTCGGCTTCAACAACGACACCCCGCCATTCGATAACGTGCTTGTCCGCAAAGCGATTTCCATGGGGATTGACCGCCAGCGTATCGTGGACGAGTATTATCCTGAAGGTTCCCAGGTTGCCAAAACCTTTGTTCCTCCCGCCCTTGTTCCTGGATATAACCCGGATCAAAGCTGGTACGATTATGATCCAGAGGAAGCCAAGAAATTGCTGGCTGAAGCCGGATATGAGAATGGTCTTGAAATCACCCTGAGCTTCCGCAACGTGGTGCGCGGCTACCTGGCAACCCCCGACAAGGTCGCCCAGGAAATCCAGGGTCAGTTGGCGGAAATCGGTGTGACCGTCAAGCTGGAGCAGATGGAATCAGCCGCCTTCATTGATGCCACTTCCGCTGGTCAACGCGGTTTTTACCTGCTTGGCTGGAGCGCTGACTATCCGGATTCGACCAACTTCTACAATATGCACTTTGCCGATGAAAACAACAAGCAGTTTGGCGCCCTCTATCCGGATATTGTTGAGGAAATCCTGGCTGCCGGCAAGGTCGCTGATCCCAAGGTTAGGCAGGAGCACTACAACAAAGTCAATGACCTGTTAAAGGAATATGTGGTCATGATTCCGGTCTGCCACGGGGCTTCCGCCACCGCCTTTAAAGCTAGTGTCAATGGGCAGCATGCCAGCCCGCTGACCAATGAAATCTTTGCGGTGATGGACAACGGCTCCGATACCATGGTCTGGATGCAGAATGGTGAACCGGCGGCATTGTGGTGCTCGGATGAGACTGATGGTGAAACGCTGCGCGGCTGTGAAATGATGTATGAAGCCCTGCTCTCCTACAAGATAGGCGGAGTGGAGGTGGAACCCGGTCTGGCTGACACCTGGCAAAGCAATGAGGATGCCACGGTCTGGACCTTCCACCTGCGCGAGGGCGTCAAGTTCTTCAATGGCGCCACGCTGGATGCCAACGATGTGGTCCATACCTTTGTATCCCAATGGGACGCCATGAGCCCCAACCACAAGGGTCGCACCACGACCTTTGAATACTTTGGCGGGTTCTTTGGTTCCTTCCTGAACGGGGAATAACCCCATCCATGTCGATTTCCAGGGCGGGTTTAACCTGTCCGTCATGAAAATCTGAAATTTCCTTTCACCTGCCTCCCCTCATTTTTGCCGATCGATAAACAAACATTGGATCAACGGCAAGGGTGAGGGGTGGCAGCTTATGATACAATTATTTCATTCCCCATTTATTTAATCCAATCTGATCCCAGGAGCCATTGCAGGGAGACATGCTTCAATTCCTGACCCGACGATTTCTTATGTTATTCCCGGTGGTAATCGGAATCCTGCTCATCACATTCGTCATTGTGCGGGCAATTCCAGGCGATCCCTGTGATGTGATGCTGGGTGAACGCGCCACGCCCGCCAAATGTGAAGCCTTTATGGAACGCTACCGGCTGAATGATAATTATTTTGTTCAATTTGGGCGCTACCTGGTTAACATGTTAAAAGGTGATTTTGGCGATTCCATCCGCTTCACCCGCCCGGTGGTGGATATCGTTGCCGAACGTCTGCCCATGACCTTCGAGCTGACCATTTGCGCCATGTTGTTTTCCACCACCATTGGAATTGTGCTTGGAATCATATCTGCCATCCGGCGCAACACCATCATTGACACCTCCACGATGGTGATTGCCAACATTGGCATCTCCATGCCGGTCTTCTGGCTGGGCTTGATGCTGGCATATGTTTTTGCCTTGCTGCTCAAGGATACGCCCTTTTTTATCCCGCCCTCCGCCCGGTTTAGTTCGGGGGTCACATTGACCCCGTTGCTGAAATTCTGGAACATCCAGGACCCGACAGGCTTGCAGAAATTTCTTGTCAATTTCATATCCAATTTTTCCCTGATCAACGCCATCATCACCGGCAGCTGGAAACCCTTCTTTGATGAACTCTGGCACCTGATTCTGCCCTCGGTGGCAGTGGGCACCATTCCGCTGGCAATCATCGCCCGCATGACCCGCTCCAGCCTGCTGGAGGTGTTGGGACAGGATTATGTCCGCACCGCCCGCGCCAAGGGGCTGCGGGAACAAATTGTGATCTTCAAACATGCCATGCGCAACGCCATGATCCCGATCATCACCATCATCGGCATTGAAACCGGCGGGCTGTTGTCGGGTGCGGTGCTCACCGAAACAGTCTTTTCATTGCCGGGTGTGGGCACCATGCTTGTGCAGTCCATCCTGGCGCGCGATTACCCGGTGGTGCAGGGTTTTACACTGGTGGTCGCCATCATTTTTGTTTTGGTGAATTTAATCGTGGACGCTTCATACGCTTACCTTGACCCCCGCATCCGGTTGGAATAAAGGGAGAGCCATCATGACTGAAACCAAAAAAACCATCGCTTCCCTTTCTCCCGTGGAATCCGGCTACAAGCACCGCACGCCCACCCAGGACGCAGTCCGCCGCCTGCTGCGGCATCGTTCCGCCCAGGCAGGCATGATCATCCTGGGAATTTTGGTCCTGGTGGCGATCTTTGCGAAGTGGATTGCCCCCTACGATCCGACCCGGATCCTGAAAAACGAAACCCGCCGGGATACGCCGTGCATTCATCTGCTGGGTTGTGATCCGGCAAGGAATGAACACATCCTGGGTATTGACGGCAACAGCCGTGACCTGTTTTCCCGGGTGGTGTATGGCTCGCGGCTTTCCCTGCAGGTGGGGCTGGTGACGATGAGTTTTGCCATCCTGGTGGGTGGTCTGATTGGGGCGATTTCCGGGTTCGTGGGCGGCTGGCTGGATAATATCCTGATGCGCTCGATGGATGTGTTGATGGCTTTCCCCAGCCTTCTGCTGGCAATCGCCATTGTGGCTGCCCTGGGACCGGGTTTGATTAACGCCCTGCTGGCGATCAGCATCGTTTCCATCCCGCGTTTTGCGCGCCTGGTGCGCGCCACGGTGCTGTCGGTGAAGGAGCTGGAATATGTGGAAGCCTCCCGTGCCCTGGGGGGTTCATCGCTGCACATCCTCTTCTTGCGCATTTTACCTAATGCCATCACCCCTCTCATCGTGCAGGGCACGCTGGGAATTGCCACCGCCATTCTGGATGCCGCGGCGCTCTCCTTTCTGGGTTTGGGCGCCGAGCCGCCCCGTCCGGAATGGGGATTGATGCTGGGCGAGGAACGCAACAGTGTATTTAACGCCCCGCACCTGGTGTTCTTTCCCGGCTTTGCCATCATGCTCACCGTGCTGAGTTTCAACCTCTTGGGGGATGGCTTGCGCGACGCGCTGGATCCGCGGCTGCGCGGAGTCAAGGTTGGATAAATCCTATTGGGTGAATCCAGGCACGGCAGACGGGCGCACAATTCAGCCCCTGCGGTACATATAGTTGTGGCGGAGGTCCTCGCGTGCCCATTCCCTCTGACAGATTGCAACATTTCCCTGGGTATCGTTTACAATGATGGACATTAACGGTTTGAGCCATGATGCCCGAATTGATCAAACGCACACTTGAAACCTGCACTCCCGGCGATGGCACGCTGGTGGTGATTGACGTCCTGCGCGCCTTCAGCACATCAGCATATGCCTTTGCCTCCGGAGCCCGGGAAATCATTCCGGTGGCGGGTGTCCGGGAAGCCCTCGAGTTACGGCAGGACCACATGCCGGATGCACTGGTGATGGGCGAGCTGAACGGGAAGCCCATTCCCGGGTATGACCTGGGAAATTCCCCATATGATGTGATGGTCAGGGACCTGACCGGGCGCAGGTTGATTCACCGTACCAGTGCCGGCACCCAGGGGCTGGTGCGTTCCATCCATGCACAAACCATCCTGGCAGCTTCTTTTGTTTGTGCCCGTGCCACGGCGCGCCGCCTGCGGCAGCTTCTATCCCCCCGGGTGGCATTTGTCATCACCGGAACCGCCGGGCAGCAGGAGGCAGACGAGGACAATTCCTGCGCCGATTATATTGCCGCCTTGATGGAAAAGGATGCCGTGGATCCAGCACCTTTCCTGGAGAGGGTGCTGAACTCGTATGCCGGGCGGGATTTCATGACGCGCCTGGAGGAGAACATGCCGCGTGACCTGGACCTGTGTCTGCAGGCGGACAGGTTTGATTTTTACCAGGCAGTGACCATGGGGGATGATGGATACCTTCGCATTCATACCGAAAGGTCATGATGGGATTCCATCCTGCTTCCATGCCCATTTGGAACCGGATGTCCAGGAGGAAATTCCCGGAAAATCCGGTGTGCTATAATTAGAACAGCTTTTCTCTCCAATCGAGGCAAAGGTGCCCGCAAAAACCCGTAAATATTCCAGAACATCCCGCAATCGTTCCGATCACAAGCGCGCCGTAAGTCCATCCCGGAAGTCACCGGCGCGTTCCAGTACGCGCAGCAAGCCCCGCTCACGAAAATCAACCCAGCCGGTCATTCAATCGAAACTCAGCAGCATTTCCCCTGAACGCAGGCTTGACATTCTTGGCATTTTCATCTCGCTGTTGGGGTTGGTGACCATCCTCAGCCTGCTTTCCACCAACCAGGGCACGGTGATGGGCTGGTGGGTCCGGGCGCTCTCGCAGGCGGCTGGCTGGGGGATGTTCATCCTGCCGCTGGCATTGCTGGCACTGGGTTTATGGTTGGTTTTGCGCCGGGTGGATAAACTGCCCCACCTCTCCACCGAACGCCTGGGCGGTGTGCTGCTGCTGTATATCAATCTGCTGGGCTGGCTGCATTTACTGGCTGGCGGCGGTTGGGAACTGGCAAAAGCCGGCAAGGGGGGCGGATACCTGGGGGGCGCAGTGGAGTGGCTGTTGATTGAAACCACGGGTAAAGCCGGGGCGGTTGTTCTTCTGATCGCCGGGTTGTTGGTGGGAATGATCTTCCTGTTTGATCTTTCCATGTCAGACCTGGCGAGATCTGCGAAAGCAACCTGGAATTGGCTCAGGCAATCCGGAGGGGCTGGCAGACGTTCCGCCGCCCAGCCTCCGTTGATGCCGTGGGACGAGGATGAAGCTCCCCTGGAGGAATTGCCGGATGACCTTGTGCCCCTGCCCAGGAAGACCTCCCGCGGACGCCCCCGGGCGGCGGCAAAGGAGCCCGCTGCTCCTCCAGCTCCCGCCGAACCTGCCACCCTGGCAACAACCCGGGAAACCCCATGGCAGATTCCTTCCCTGGTGGATATTCTCGACCCTCCGACACCTGCAACAGCTCAATCCCACCTGGAAGAGGAGCGCGCCCGGCTGATCGAGGACACTCTGGCGGCGTTTGGCGCGCCGGCACAAGTCGTGGAAATTCATCGCGGTCCCGTCGTCACCCAGTTTGGCGTGGAACCGGATTTTGTTGAGACCCGCTCCGGACGGACCCGGGTGCGGGTGGCAAAAATTGCCGCTCTGCAGGATGACCTCAAGCTTGCCCTGGTACTCGTTGCGAAGCTCCTCCAGAATGGGGGCCATCATTTTGCACGGTATGCATCTCGTTGCTCCGAGGTCTAAAAGTCTAGGAATCGCCTTATCGGAACTGGTGTCAGTTTCACGTGGAAGCCTCTCGGCCTTCTGATCTTGCTTGAGGTACATCACAATGCCAACGGCAATAATCAAAGTAGCAACGATAAGCAATCTGACAATAATGCGCAAGGTTTTATGT
>CALMHE010000249.1 GCA_937863865.1 uncultured Anaerolineaceae bacterium
TCCGATGAACAGACGGTGTTGAAAATTCTCAAGGTTTTTTCGCTGGACCTGGTGTATCAACCGGCGCGCGGCGGCGCCTTTTTGGAGGAAGTCCAAAAGGCACCCATGCAAACCGATCCCATTTATGAATTTTTCATGCAGGCTTTTCAAGGAGGAATGATGACTGCCAACCAACCCCAATCCGATATTCAACCCGTGCAGCCGGTTCTGCCGGGAATCGATCCGCCCCAGCCGACGCCGGAGGAACTCTCGGCGGCGCTGTTGGAGGCACGCCTGGGGCAGGCGGGTCTGCCCGCCAGGCTGGCGGGAACCCTGCGCAGCCGCTTTGCGGGGCGCGCTTTCCCGCCCGCCGAACTGGAAACCGCCATCAGCGAAGCGCGCAGCCTGGTGGCTGAACTCCAGGGCGGTCGCACCATCACCGGCACCCCGCCGCTCTCCACCGTAACCGCCGAGGAGCGCCTGCAGGCGGCAGTGGATGACCTTCTGGGGGCGCCGCGCGAACCAAACATGACAAACGCCCATGTCGAACGGCTTTCGGGCATCCGCGAGCTGTATACCATGCTCACCGGCGATCTAAATCTGACCGGCGGTTGTAATCCCCGGCACATGCAGCTGGAAACCACCGCCACCATGCCGGGATTGGTAAAAAATGCCCTCAACAAGATGATCATCCAGCACTGGCAGGAGTTGGGGCGCGCCGGTTACCGCTGGTGGGAGCCGGTGGTGACGGTGGAGCATTTCAACAGCCTGCAGCAGATCAGCGGGGTGCTGGTGGGCGAAATTGGAGCCCTGCCCGGCGTCAATGAAGGCGCTGAATATCAGGAGTTGTCGATCGGCGACTCCACCGAAACCGGCGCCTGGCAAAAATACGGCGGTTATCTGCCGCTCACCCTGGAACTGATCGACCGTGATGACATCTTCCGGCTCAAACAGTACCCCCGCAAGCTTGCCTCGGCGGCTCTGCGCACCCTCAGCGGCTTGATTGCCGCGATTTTCACCGCCAACGATGGGGCGGGTCCCGTTCTTTCTGACGGCAAGCCGCTCTTCCATGTTGATCACGCAAACCTGGGCGGCGCGGATCTGTCCGGAAATGCCTGGGAGGCGGCATCAGCGGCAATTTACGACCAGGAGATGCTGGCGGCGGATAATTTCAGCGGTCCCTCGCTGGCGGTCGATGCCAGGTACCTGCTGGTGCCGCGCGCCCTGCGCCTGACCGCCATGCGCATCCTCTACCCGTCGTTTGAGCGCGAAGCCAACTTTTTCAGTGAGAATCTCCAGCGCGGCGAGATGGGCGACGTGATCACCGTGCCGGAATTCAGCGATGCCAATGATTGGGCTGCCGTGGCAGACCCGCGGTTGGCGCCGGGCATCATCGTGGGTGAGCGCTTTGGCTTGCAGCCGGAGGTCTTCATCGCCGGCAGCGAGACCTCACCGGCAATGTTCTCCAACGACGAGGTGCGTTTGAAGGTGCGCCATTTCCTCAGCGTCTTCGTTGCGGATTACCGCCCGCTGTACAAATCAAATGTGGATTAAGTGCCTTGCCGTTCCGAACCCCGCAGGGGGCGGGGTTCATCCCAACCCGGGGGAGGACTCACCGGACCCCGCGGACGATCAGGATAACAGGAGGTTATCATGGACAAATTCAAGCAATTGCTCGGCAGCCGCAAATTCTGGGCGGCGCTCATCGGTCTGACATTCGTCGCCTTGCAAGCCTATCACCCCGATTTCCCGGTTGGTGAGGAGGAACTGACCAATGTCATCTACCTGCTGGTGGCGTACATCCTGGGCGTGGCAATTGAACCCCGCCTGAAACTGTGAGGAAATCATGTCACTCACGCTGGAAACCGTGCGCGGGTACATCCGCAGGCTGCTGGCGGACCCGGAATCCCGCACCTGGGATGACGAAACCCTGGATGAAGCCATCCGCCAGGCGCTGACCGAATTAATCCAGGCAGCAGGACATCCCATTCCACTGGAGGGGCTGGACGGGGAGGAGAATCCCACACTGCTGTCCCCGGAACAGTCTCAGGTACTGGCTGGGGGGGCGGCGGCGTATGCGGTGCTCACCCGCTCCCTGCAGCGCGCCGAAGCCCACGACCTGGGTCAATCCATCCCCGCCGTTCTGCTGGACTGGGCGCATGCCCGGATGAAACACTTCCAGGCACAGGTACTGGCGCTGCGGCTCATCACCCTGCAATCCTCCACCCAGCCGCCCTATGCACCCCTGCCCGACCCTGATGAAACCATCACCTGGAGGTGACCGATGGACTCACTTGCCCTGATTTATGGAGATCAAACCCTGGTTCTGCACGGACATGGTGCCCAACCGCCGGTGAAGGGCGCCCGTCGCCTGTCCGCCGCCCCCAAACCGGAAAAGGATGGAACCTGCACCGAAATCATCGAAGTGGTGCTGGAAGGCAGTCCCGCCGGGATCGCCGACCTGCTTTCAGCGCTGGAAACCTGCCTGGTATGTGCCGAACACCGCATCGACCCGGTTGTGCTGGCGCTGGCGGTGGGCGGCGGGAGCGCACCCTGGCAATCACCCGTGCTGGGCGGCAGGGTGGAGTTCCTGGATGCCGGCAGCAGCGACCGCCTGCACGGCGCACAGACCATCAAGCTGCTGCTCACGCGGATGGACTACTGGGAGGGTGTGGAGCTTTCCGCTCCCCTCTCCAACCACAATGGCTCGGGAGTGACATCCGGCTTGCAGATTGAAAATCACCAGGATGATGACCACCAGAATTACGTGGATGTGGACGCCGGGAATCTCTCGGGTGACCTGCCCGCCCCCTGCCGGCTGGAAATGCAGCATGTTGAGACCTCGCCCGAACGTCACATCACCGACTTGTGGATGGGATTCTACCTGGATTCCAATCACCAGCCGCCGCAGGTGATCCTGGAGGGTGAGGAGGCGAACACCGCCCCCGGCAGTTCGGTAATCACCAATCCGCTTGCCAGCGGCGGGTTTCACCGGCGGATCAGCTGGGAGACGGCGGGCGAGGTGGAGCTCTGCTGCTGGATGCTGCCATCCAGCCTGCTGCAGGCACTTGCCGGCAGAACCCTGATGCCCCTGGTGCGGTTTGCCTCCCCGCCCAGCCCCGCCAACTTGTGGCTGCAGCTGCGGGTAAACACCGGCTGGGGCATGCCGACTCACCAGACTGAATGGATGCTGCTCAAACCGGGAATCGGTCTGCAGGAACTGCCCGCTGTGGCGCTGCCGCCCTGGTCCCTGCCCGGTGACGGCGAACCCGCCCCACTCAGTTTCTCAATCCATGGAACCCGCAGCACCGCCGGGGCATGCACGCTGGATTTGGACTTTGTGCAGCTCACCCCCACCGACTGCTGGCGCAAGTTCACCAGCGTGGTGCCGCTTGCTTATGGCAGCTCCCTGGTGGATGACCTGCCGCGCCGTCTTTGCTATACCACCTCACTGGCGGGGGAGATGGCGACCCACACCGCCGCCGGTG
>CALMHE010000250.1 GCA_937863865.1 uncultured Anaerolineaceae bacterium
GCGCCCCAGGGCGTCGGTGAGGGTGATTTCGGGGGTTGTTTCTTCACTTGTGGCAGCCGGGCTTGTACAGGCGGCAAGCAGGAGGCTGGCGAGGATCAATATCCCCACCAGCCGCGGGAAAATCGTGTTGGATTTCATTAATTAAGACTCCCTTGGAGGAAATTGAAGCCCCTCCAGCCAGACCAGCAGCGCTTCCAGTTGCTGCAGGCGGATTTGCAGGGCAAGGTGGTTGTATATTTGACCGGCTGGCAGGCGGTTCTCGAGTGAACGCAGGCTGTGAAGTGCCTTGTGCACCTCCGCCGCCTGGGCGGTGATTGCCGGGGTTATTGAATCGGGATGGATTTGCTGCAATATATAAAGCCTGGAGGGGAACTCCAGACGCACCGCCTGTACGGCGGCGCGGGTGGGAGCGGCAAGCCAGGCTTCAGCCTGCTGCCTGCCCGCGGCGGTCAGCGAATAAACTGTCCGGCGGGGGTGTTCGGGGGGTGTGTCCCCGCTGATCCAGCCGCGGGCGTGCAGGCGGTCCAGGGTGCCATAAACCTGGCTGATGCTGAGGTGCCAAATCAGGCTCAGGTGGGTGGTGATCTGCTGGTGCAGGTCATAGCCGTGTGCCGGCTGGATGCACAGCAAGCCCAGGATCAGATTTTCGGGTGAAACGGCGCGGGGATTGGTGCGGCGGGATGTATTACTCATGCAGTGAGTATATACCCGATTCGCCATTGAAACAAGGGAACCGGGGGGGGAATGATGATACACTATTCGCAGGTTTTTCATCTTCGGAGGCATCATGATTGAAAAAGTGGCTGCATTTGTGCTGCGCCCCACCCGCCGGGGAGTGGAAATTCTCACCCTGGAGCATCCCAGGGGAGGTTTGCAGATCCCCGGGGGAACTGTGGATGCGGGGGAAGCGCCGGAAACTGCCGTTCTGCGCGAATTGCACGAGGAAACCGGTCTGACTGAGGTGCGGATTGTCCGCAAGCTGGGGGAGGAGCGGATGGATCTGCCTGCCGGACGGTGCGTGCTGCTGCGCAAAGGCAGCCTGCACACCTTTCCTGCCGAATCCGCTCCCCTGGTGGAGCATGACCCGGCTCCGAATCGCGGCTGGTGCCTGGACATCCTGGATCAGCAGGGGGATTGGCTTCAGGTCCGTTATCGTGAGCTTGACCGCACGAGTCAGCTGCCGCGGGTGGAGTGGGAGGTGCAGGGTTGGATTCATTCCGACCATGCCGGTCACACCATCCGGCAGGAATTTTACTGGCTGCAGACCCGTAGTTCCACGCCGGATTCCTGGACCTGGCAGACCCTGGATGATCTGGGCTACACCTTCCGCCTGATCTGGCAGCCGCTGATGCCCATGCCGGATTTCATCCCGCCCATCCGGGAATGGATGAAATGGGTGGAGGGCATCACCCTGATGGATTTGTTTCAGGATTAATCTTTTTTTTTCCTGCTTCCCTCAAGCATTTCATTTGCACTGATCCTCAATTTTTGCTACACTCATTCCATGACCATCACTTACCTGGGAATATTCACCTCCACCGGCAAACCTCATTTCACGTACGCCGCCCTGGACGATGACCGGCGCGTGCTGGCTCTGGGGCAGGGCGGGCTGGCGGATGTGCTGGCATATGCCGCCGGTCTGGCGGAAGCCCGCATTGGCATCAGCGCCCCAACCCATTTATCCGACGGGCGCATGGCGCAGCCGGATGTCCGCAGCCGATTTCACCCCAAACCGCCGGGGCGCCTGTTCCGCCTGCGGGTGGCGGATTATGAGCTGGTCTGCCGCGGGGTGAACACCCCGGCTGTTCCCGCTGCCCGGGGGGATTGCTCCCGCTGGTTGCTGAACGGGCTGGAGCTGGTGGAACAGCTGGCGGGAATGGGCTATGAACCCCACCCGGGGGAGGATTCCGCCCGCCAGTGGCTGGAAACACCCGCCGAGGGAGTCTTTGCTGCTCTTTTGGGTTTGCCGTCGTTTGCCGGAGGCACGCTGGAAAGCCGTCTGCAGCGCCAGCTCTGCCTGCGCCGCGGGGGAGTTGTTCTGCCGGATCCGATGGATTTCTTCGAGGAGGTATCAGCCCACCGGCTGTTGAACGGGATTCTGCCGATGGAGAAGATCCACAGTGCGGCGGAACTGGATGCGCTCGCGGCTGCTTTCACCGCCTGGTTGTCCGTCCACAACCCGTCTGGATTAATGACCCTTGGTGATGAGGATGAAGCATTGATCTGGCTGCCCAAATCGGAATTTTTCCAGAATCCGCCCAAGGCGCCTGACCGGCAATTGCATTTGTTTGGGGAAAAGTAAATCCACCTCCCGATTTTAATGAAGACATTTCAATGCAGGGGACAGGGTTAAACCCGTCCGGCGGATGAAGAAACATCCGCCGGACAGGCATGGGAGGAAGGAGATGAAACCATCAGGAGGAGGAGCGTTCCTGCAGTAATTTAATCAAGGGTTCCAGAAACATGGAATTCATGCGGTTGCCCCGGTCCACCCGGGGGGTGGTGTTGGCTGAGGGGGTGCCCTGCATACCCATGCCGCCATCACCGAATCCACCGCCGGGGAACGTGCCGTCATTTCCGCCTGGGGGTGAGAAATTACCGCCGCCTCCCTGGGGCATTGATGGCGGGCTGTCGTTGTCGCTGCCGGAAGGTCTTTCGCCGGGATTGCCGGGCATGTTTCCCATGCCGGAGGCTTGCAGGGTGGCAAGTGTGTTGGCATCCGGAGTGGGCATGTTGCCTCCAAAACCGGTGATGCCGAATTTTTGCATCAATGAGCTGATCTGTTCCTGGGTCAGGTTCATGGAGTTGATGGCTGCCATCTGATCAGCCGTCATGCTCTCCTGGATCTGCTCATACAGGGCGTCGATCTCCTCGCTGGAGGCGGTATCCGAGCTGCCCATGCTGCGGACTGCCTTCCACAGGGGAAGCAGCCCGGCTGCCTGTTCGGCGGTAACTGCAAGGTCGGTGCCTTCCAGGTTCAATGTTCCCAACGCCAGCCTGGTGCCGGTGTTCATGGTCAGGGGATTCCCGGCTGTATCGGTCCCGGATGTGGTGGTGGTTGTGCTGGATTTGGCGCATGCTGCCAGTGTGAGGATGATCATCAACACGACGAATGGGATGATTAGCTTCTTTTTCTTCATGGTACAAATTTCCTTTCAGGTCAGCTGCGGTCATTCATGCCGCAGCGCTTCAATGGGATCCAGTTGGGCGGCTTTCTGAGCCGGAATATAACCAAAGAAGATGCCAACCAATGCCGCCGAACAGAAGGATAGCACGATGGAGAGGGGCACGATGACCGTCCGCATATCGCTGACCGCTCCAAACAGCCACGATCCGCCAATTCCTGCCAGGACACCGACGGCACCGCCAATCAGACTCAACATCAATGCCTCGATGAGAAACTGGATTTGTATGTCGCCGGGTCGGGCGCCCACTGCCTGGCGCAGACCGATCTCACGGGTGCGTTCGGTGACGCTGACCAGCATGATGTTCATGATGCCAATTCCACCCACGATGAGGGAAACACCCGCCACCCATGCCAGCAATGTGCGGAAGGATGATGTGGTGGATTCCTGGGTTTTAATAATGTCCTCCTGGGTGGTGATGGAAAAATCCGCTGAGTCCAGGGTGACATCGTGGCGTTTGGCAAGCAGCAGGTTGATTTGAGTGATCACATCGTTCATCACGGCATCATCCTTCACGGAAACGATGATGTTGCGCACACGGTCGCCCTGCAGGCGGGCAAATTGCGAGAAATTAAATTTCTTGAAGATCACCGATATGGGTGTGTAGATTTGTTCGTCAAAATCGGTTCCGCCGGAAAGCCCCTTGGGTTTCAACACGCCAATGATGGTCAGCTTGGTGTCGCCCGCCTTGATCACCTGACCGATTGGGTCAGCTTCCCCAAATAATTCCGAGGCAATGCCGGAACCCAGCACCGCCACCCTGGCAACCCGATCCTGCTGCTTGTCGCTAAAGAAGATTCCATCAGCAAGGTCCAAATCGCGCACCTCCAGGTAGTCCGGGGTGGTGCCCACCAATGACACATCCTCCAGGGTGACATCGTTCACCTGGATGGTTACCGTGGATTGTTGATCCACGGTGGCGCCTTCCACACCCTTGATCTTCCCGCGGATGGCAAGCAGGTCGTCATACACCAGACCACCCTGCATGTTCATGGGACCCATGTTGGCGCCACCGCGGGTGAATGCCGAATTGATAAAGATCAAATTCGAACCCAGCCCCTGAATTTTCTCGGAGATGTTGGCTTCGGTGCCGGCACTGATGGAAATCATCACAATCACTGCCGCCACACCAATAATCACCCCCAGCATGGTCAGCAGGGAGCGCAATTTGTTGGAGATCAGGCTTTTCCACGCCACCTTGATGGTTTCACCCAGGTTCATGCCGCACCTCCCTCCAGAACTGCAACCGGAGCGGGCGGCGGCTGGTGTCCATTGAGATGGTCGGATGCCAGGACGCCGTCACGGATGGTGAGAATGCGCTGCGTATAGTGGGCAATATCCGGTTCGTGGGTCACCATCACAATGGTGCGCCCCTGGTCGTTCAATTCACGCATTAATTTCATGATATCCACGCTGGAATGGCTGTCGAGATTGCCGGTGGGTTCATCCGCCAGGATCAGAAGGGGGTCATTGATGAGCGCCCGGGCAATCGCCACCCGCTGCTGCTGTCCACCCGACAGCTGATTGGGCAGGTGGTGCCAGCGGTTGGAAAGCCCCACCCGTTCCAGGGCAGCCATGGCGAGTTCGTGGCGTTTGTCCATATCCAGGCGGTTCTCGCGCCGGTACATCAGGGGCAGCAGGACATTATCCAGTGCGGTCAGGCGGGGCAGCAGGTTGTAGGATTGAAAGATAAATCCCAGCAGGCGGCTGCGAATTTCCGCCAGATCGCCCCGGTTGTAATCGCTGACATCCTCGCCAGCCAGAATGTACTGCCCGCTGGTGGCTTTGTCCATGCAGGCGAGAATGTTCAGCAGGGTGCTTTTTCCCGAACCGCTGGGACCCATGACGGCGACAAATTCACCGTGACGAATCTCCAGGTCCAGGTCGGAGAGTGCTGTCACAGCATTCTCACCCTCGCCGTATATTTTGGTCAGGTTGACCGTCTCGATGATGGGGATTTGGGTTTCCATTAATCCGTCTCCGTTATCCCGGTGCTGATCACATCACCCTGGGAAAGTCCGGATTTGATCTCAATATAGGTGTCATCCTGCAGTCCGATTGTCACCACGGTCAATTTTAATTTTCCGTCGGAGCCGAGCTTCATGACACCGTATGTGCCGTCACCCAAATCGCGCACAGCTTCCACCGGCACCAGCAGGGTGTTTTTGGCGCTGCCGCTGATGATTTCCACTGAACCGGACATGCCGTTCAGCAGCTGCCGGGTGAGCTGTTCCCGGGTCAGTTCCAGCTTGATCACACCCTCCAGGACGCGGTATCCGGCAGTGGAGTTGAGGGATGGGCTGACTTCAGTCACCGAACCCGTATAGGTATCATCCGGCAGGGCGTCGAAGGTCATTGTGGCTTGTTTGCCAACCGAAACCAGGCTGCTGTCCGCCTCGTCCACCATGAAGGTGACTTTGGGATGCAGCATATCGATGATGGTAATGAATGTACCGGTCCCCACAGTGTCCCCGGCTTCACCAGCCACCGAAAGGACGATGCCGTCAAAGGGCGCTTCCAGGGTCGCATTATCCAGGTTCTTTTGAGCCTGCTCCAGGGCAGCCCCGGCTTTTTCCACATCCAGTTTTGCCTGCGCCAGTTCAATGGGATCAATTCCATTGTTGGCATTCAGGGTGTCATATTTGGCTTGCGCCTGTGTCAGCAAACCCTGCGCCACAACCAGGTCCGCCTGGGAGCTGACGATTTCATAATCCGTGTAACCGGTGCAGTAGGTGTAGTTGGCATATGCCGTGTCCACCTCGTCCTGGGCGGTTTTGATGATGCCCAGGTAGTAATCCGAATTACTGGCGTCCCCGCTGTTTTTTACCTCGTCCAGGCGGCTGAGGGCGCGTTGGTAACGGTCGTAATACGCGGTCAGGGTATCCTGGTCGCAGCGCGCCCAGCCTATTTTCACCACGCTGGCTGCGGCTTCGTCATAGGTCTGCTGGGCTTGCGCCAGGGTCACCCGGG
>CALMHE010000251.1 GCA_937863865.1 uncultured Anaerolineaceae bacterium
TCTAGTACGATCTCGTGGGCTAGGAGAATTGTATAAAAGACAGGTTGTGAAACGGAAGGCGCGCATCCGCTTTAAACAGGCGCAAGCATATGAGGCGGCGGGGGATCGTGTCTCGGCGCTTACATTTTACCGGCTGGCAAACCGCCTGGACCGCGCCAACCAGGAATATGAAGCGGCAATCACCCGCCTGGAAAGATTGGAAGCCCGCCATATTTTCGCCGAGGGATACCGGCTGGAGCAGGCAGGTGAACTGGCAAAAAGCCTGGAGGCATATAAACGCGCCCGCCAGTTGGATCCGGAATCGACGGATTATCCGCAAGCCTGTGCCCGCATCCTGGCTGCGGCAGGTGAACGCCTCGTTGAACGCGGCAGGCAATTTACGGGCAGCAAGGCAACCATTTATTTCCGCGACGCCCTGAAATATTTCCGGGAAGCTTTGAATTTCACCCCCGGTGACCCCGTCATCCGCCACCGCATCCGCCAGTTGGAGGATTTCTTCAGGAAGAGGCGCTAATCCATGTCAGAAAACCCGTCAGAAAATCCGGTTGAACCCTCAACTGCCACCTTCCCCTGCCCGGTTTGCGATCAACCCGTGCCGCAGGGAGCCCTCATCTGTCCGAACCCCAACTGCAAGGTCGATCTGGGTGCCCTTGCCGCCCTGGATACCCTGCCTGCCGGTCTGTACCGGGCTGCGCTGGTGCAAATCCGGCAAAACAGGCTGCAGGAGGCTCTGAACACCCTGGATTCGGCGCTGGCATATGCCCCGGACCTGGCGGAAGGGTGGGTGGTGCGCGGCAAGCTGCTGGTGCGCCTGGGCAGGCGGTCGGAGGCGCTGGAGTCGTTCCAGCGCGCCATTAATTTTCAACCCGGCATGACGGATGCGGTTGAAGCTCTCAACCGCCTGAAAGCCGGGGAAAACGCCCGCCGCCGGCGGGTCCGAAACCTGCGTCTGGGCTTGCTGGGGCTGGCTTTGGCTGTTGGTGTGGCTGCCGGGGGGTTTTTGCGTCCCAGCCCGGCGGATGTGATGCCCGCACCTACAACGCCGGCAGTGGAAATGATTGCCGTCCAATTTGCTTCCCAGCCCCAGCTGGCAGCCATTTCGATAAAGGAAACCGGGGATGGGATCATCCTCTCCGGTGACGTGGCGGACGAGACCACCCGCCAATGGGCAATTTCACTGGCGGAAGGGCTTTCATCCGGCAGGGTGGCTGCGGATCAATTGAAGGTGGTGGTTGAACCCACCCGGCAGGTGACACCTGACCCCACCGCACCCCCGCCTGATCTGGCTGGTCCGGTGGTTGCCGCCCTGGAATCCCTGCCGGGCTGGGGGCAGGCTCAAATAACCGTCTCGCAGGAAATGGGCGGCATCCGGTTGGGCGGAAGCGCACCCTCGGCAAAATTCATTCAACAGGTGGTGGCAGCCGCCGGTGCTGTGCCGGGTGTGGATTGGGTGGATTCGCAGGATGTGGAAATTGTCACCGGTGCCCTGCAGGAGCAGGTGACCGCTGCCTTGCGGGGCGATGAACGCACCGCTTCTTTGAATATAACGGTGGAACAGATTGAATCGGGGATCTGTCTGGGGGGTGAAGTTCCCCAACCCGGGTATCGCGACCTGGCGGGGGAGATCAGCCGGGGGGTGCCGGGCGTGGAATGGGTGGATGTCAGCGGCATCCAGGTTGTCTGGCAGGGCAGGGAGCATATTGTCACCCCGGTGGATACACTCATCAGCATTTCCCAAAAATATTACGGGGTGTGGTGGATGTGGACATTGATTTATGATGCCAATCGTGATCAAATCAACGATCCGCGCCTGATCCGTGATGGAATTAAACTCATCATCCCGGATGCCGCGCCGGTGTGGACCAACCGGTAAATTTCCTAATATTTTCATAAATATATTAAGCCTGTCAGCTTATTTTGCATGGTAAAATTTTCAGACATTCTTTACAGATGGGCTGAATATAATCCTTATGGCGATATCACTGGAAGTTGGTCTCATCCTGGCAGCGGTGCTCCTGGTTTTAAGTGTCACCGCCAGCAAAATCTCCGACCGCTTCGGTATCCCGGCTTTGCTTCTTTTCCTGGTGGTGGGCATGCTGGCAGGTTCCGAGGGGATTGGGGGCATCTATTTTGACGATCCCCACCTGGCACAGTCCATCGGGGTGATTGCCCTGGCGGTCATCCTCTTTTCCGGCGGGCTGGATACCGAGTGGAAAGCCGTGCGCCCGGTCCTCAAGGAAGGCTTGACCCTTGCCACCCTCGGCACCTTCATCACTGCCCTGCTGGTGGGTTTGTTTGCCTATCTGATTTTTGATCTGTCCCTGGTGGAGGGAATGCTGCTGGGATCGATTGTTTCGTCCACTGATGCTGCAGCGGTGTTTGCTGTATTGCGCTCGCGGGGAGTTCACCTGAAGGGACGCTTGAAACCGCTGCTGGAACTCGAATCCGGCAGCAACGATCCCATGGCGGTCTTTCTGACCGTGGGAATGATTCAACTGGCTCTCAACCCCGGCAGGTCGCCCCTGCAGCTGGTGCCGCTCTTCTTCCAACAGATGATCCTGGGTGTCATATTGGGTTACCTGGCGGGAATCCTGGCGTTGTACCTCATCAACCGGCTCAAACTGGGTTATGACAGCATGTACCCGGTGCTGACCATGGGAATGATCTTCCTGTCCTTTGGGGTCACTGCCACACTGGGGGGCAGCGGTTTCCTGGCGGTTTATGTCACCGGTCTGGTGCTCGGTCGGGCTGATTTCCTCCACAAGCGCAGCCTGATCCGCTTTTACAACAGCGCCGCCTGGCTGATGCAGATCATCATGTTCCTGACCCTGGGTCTGTTCGTGTTTCCCTCGCATCTGGTGCCGGTCATCCTGCCGGGATTGGGTCTGGCGCTGGCTCTCATGCTGGTCGCCCGCCCGGTCAGTGTGATGATCGGCATGCTGATTTCCAAATATAATTTGCGTGAGCGGATTTTTGTTTCCTGGGTGGGATTGCGCGGTGCCGTGCCGGTCATCCTGGCACTTTACCCCAAGCTGGCTAACCTGCCCAATGCCGACCTGATTTTTAATGTGGTGTTCTTCGTGGTGCTGACCTCGGTTCTCATCCAGGGGACATTGATTGCGCCTGTGGCAAAGCTGCTCAAGGTGGATGCCCCGCTGGATGAAAAATCCGCCGCTCCGCTGGAGATGGTTCCGGTGGAGGGCTGGCGCGGCAGGCTGCGGGAAATCCGCCTCCCGACCAATTGCCGCGCCTCCGGCAAGGCAATTTATGAGCTGGGTCTGCCGCCTGAATATTTAATTGTATTGATTAAACGCAACGGCAACTGGATTGTGCCCAATGGAGGCGTGGTTTTGCAGGATGGGGATGTGTTGCTGGGTCTCACCAGCGCCAGTGTGCAGCTGCAAATGGAGCAATTCTTCAGCTGCAACCCCTCCAAACCGGAATCACCATAACTTTAACTGCTGAGCGGCTGCTTCCGGCACATAGCGGGGGATGTGCGTATCAATTCCGCGCCGGGAGCACTGGGCATAGAAGACCCCCTCCAGAACATCCGCGTTTTGCGCCGGGCAGGAATAACGCCCTCCAAAGGTTCGTTCGTAGCGCGCCCGCATGCCCGGGAAGTGTTTATCGAGTTTTTCATAGTAATAAGCCCGCTGGCGGTCGCGCAGTGACATGCCAAACCAGGCAACAATGAACGTGCCGCCATGGTCGGCGGTGGCATTCACGATATCCACAATGTTTTCCACCGAATCCTCAAGGAATGGCAGGACGGGCATGAGGGCGGTGCCCGCCTTCACCCCCAGGCGTGCCAGTTCCGCCATTGCCCGTAAACGTGCGGAAGGGGGCGGCGATCCCGGCTCGACGATTGAAGCCAGATCGTCATCGGTGGTTGTGAGGGTGAAACAAACCGAGGCATGCACCCGG
>CALMHE010000252.1 GCA_937863865.1 uncultured Anaerolineaceae bacterium
TACGTTGAACTAATCCGCCGGGGTTCATGTATGTTGTGAGGGTGCGTCTTAGGGCTGATGATGATGGAGTTATTGGGTGGAATATTGTGGACAGCGTGGTGGTCGGATATGTGTATGCAGTGGCGGCAATCGGTACGGATGTTTATGCCGGGGGTGAGTTCAACATGGCTGGCGATCTGGCTGGAACCACAAAAATCGCCCGCTGGGATGGAACCAACTGGCATGCTCTGGGTGATTGATTGGATGGGAATGTCCAGGAATTGGATGTGGTAGGCACGGATCTCTATGTGACAGGAGGTTTCTTTGATGCCGGAGGAGATCCCGATGCGGATATGATTGCCCGCTGGGATGGTTCAAGCTGGCATGCCGTGGCAGATCCCCTGCCTTATTGGGTTTACACAACCGCTGTGGACGGGACGGATATCTACGCCGGTGGATCCTTTGAAAACGCGGGAGGAAATCAATTTGCCGACAGGATTGCCCGCTGGGATGGTGATTCCTGGCAGCCTTTGGGAATTGGTCTTGAATATCCAGCGTTTGATATCCTTGTGGACGGGAGGATGTTTATGTCGGTGGGACATTCAATAATGCCGGCGGCAATCCCCTGGCGGACAGGATTGCCCGTTGGGATGGTTCCACCTGGCAGGCATTGGATATTGGTTTAAATGGGGATGTTTACACCCTCCTGAAGATTGGCACGGATCTCTATGTGGGGGTGATTTCACAGACGCCGGCGGGGATATTGATGCCGATTATCTTGCCCGTTGGGATGGTGAAGACTGGCATGCAGTTGCCCCCGGGGTAAACCGGGCGGTTTTTTCGATCGATACCATGGGCCCGGACCTGATCGCAGCCGGGGATTTCTACGACGCGGGTGGAAATGCCAGTTGTGATTCCATTGCCCTCTGGGATGGCTTCGCATGGCAGCCTTTGGGCGAGGGTTTAAATGCCACTGTCCTTGATGTGGTTGTGGTCGGTGATGACATCTATGCCGGGGGGCGGTTCGTCCAGGCAGGCGGATTGGACAGCGCCGATTTTATTGCCCGTTGGGGGGAGGGTCCAAACGCCATATTCCTTCCAGTCATCTTGAACAGTCCATAAAATGATGATTGTTGGAAAGTGAAATCAAACAGGGAAAACCAAGTTTACTTTACAAACCTGGCTTCTTTCCGGCAGATAATTCGCTGACAGAGTATAAAAGTTTGGCAAATTTGAAGCTAATGGTAAGTTAATGTAATCGAAATATAATCAAATTACACGAATGGGTTGCAGGCAGTCCCAGGTCAATCCATCAACAGGGTTCAACAACATTGGCTTGGATATTCAAACAATAAAAATCCTGATCGTTGCATTGGCTGCGTATTCGCGTTATCCATGTTCAATCGAATCGTTTGATGAATTCGTGAAGGAGGATTTCCATGAATGCATTATTCATTGCAGCGATGATTATCGTAGTAATTTTTGGTTTGGGTTTCATCTTTTCACCCGGTACTTTATTGGGTCCGATGGGCGTCACATTGGATGCCAATTCCGATGCCCTGGCTCGTTTGTTCGGCACCGCCATCATCAACTTCCCCATCCTGTTATGGTTTGCCCGGAAATCTGACAATTTTCAATTCAAACGTGGAGCGTTGATCACAATCTTTTGTTATTTCCTGTTCAGCGGCATCTGCTTGTTGGTGATCGAATTGAAAGGATTGATGAATTCAATGGGTTGGAGTGTGGTCATTCTCCACTTAATTTTTGTAATCTGGTGTGGGTGGTACCTGGTCAGGAAGACTGAATAAAAAAAAACAGTTAGCAAAATTAGCCAATCCCAATCATGTGAATCATGGAAATCCACCCGTTTGGGGATGGAGATGTGCTTCCATTTCCGGTCGGTTTGACTGTCGGGCTCCTTAACCTGATGTTTGATCGTGTAATTTTCATAATATATTAACTTACAATTGGGAAAGTGATCCTGTTCTGCCTGTTATGATCATGGCAGGATTGTCTGGATACACATCAGAATTCGAGATCAACTGCTGTGATATAAATCTGATTGGATCGAGGACCAGCCGGAAGACCTGTCAATCCTGCACCTGGGCAATGACCTAAATTATTCTCCGCACAGAGGTTTTCGGTAATTTTGTCAGAACCACTGGTTTTGCATACCTGCCTGAAGAATTCAGACTTAAAAAACTGGTTCTGGCTGGATTGATTCGAGGAAACAAGCACCGGGCTGTCCATCGTGGGTGCAGCCCGACACCTGCTTTCTGTTGGGCGAAAGGGATAAAATATTTTGCCGTCAATCCGGGGTGAACCGCCAGGTCATTAATGATTCTTTCCACCAGACTTCTTCCATTTATATTTATGAAATCAGCGAAACGGCGCGATAATTGTTGAAATATTTACCCGGCTCCACTGGATCAAGCTAATTCATTCCAGTTTGGCTCCGGGATTTAATGGGATGGAGATGAACATGAACGAAGAATATCAAATCGAATACCTGGACAAGCCGGAATGGTCCATCATCGGTGGCGGTATTCAAAGTTATAACGCCCGGCAGGCAGGGGATGACAATTCAAAGAGCCTGTGTTTTGTCATTCGGGCGCCCAACCAGGAGGTCATCGGTGGAGTGATCGGTGCAACTTATTGGGATTGGCTGCAGGTGGACCTGATGTGGCTCAAGGAGGATCTGCGCCGGCGGGGATATGGACACCGGTTGCTGATGATGGCGGAAGAGGAAGCCCGCAAACGCGGCGCCCGGCATGCCCACCTGGACACGTTTGATTTTCAGGCACCGGAATTTTATAAAAAGTATGGATACAGGGTGTTTGGCGAATTGAAGGACTATCCGGCGGGACATACCCGATTTTATATGGTCAAGGACCTGTAAACCACGAATTGTTTTAAGATGAAGACCACCCTTGAATCAAAAACAGGAGGTGATCATGGAGACGAACATGGATGAAGCTTACCCCAGGTTGGAAACGGAGCGGCTTGTTTTACGTGCTCTTCGCATGGATGATGCCGGATTTATTCTCAAGGAATATGGTGATCCGGTGGTGACATACTATATGCGGGACGAAGATCCACTTCAAAACCTGGAACAGGCTGAAGAAATGCTGCGCCCGTTGCAAACGCCCGGGAAGCTGCCCCATTTTAAATGGTGGGGAATTGAGTTCAAGAACTCCATAGTCTTCCCGTTGCCATCCCCGATCTTCATACTCCGGAAATATTCTTACTTTTCCCGTGAAGGTAACATTTCTGCGGGTATTGGGATCTGCTACTGTCCGGACATTCCGGAGGATGAACTGCCCCTGATTCACACAATTACTCTTTCCATTACAGAAGCAATGTGCTGCAGAAAGGACGAGAT